>JAJRVO010000788.1 GCA_024277275.1 Chloroflexota bacterium | reverse complement strand
AGTTTGGAGGGCGACAACCGGTCGGGCGGTGGCCCAATTGAAACATAAAGCGGATGTGCGCCAGATAACTTTTAGCCCTGACGGTAGGCGTTTGGTTACGGTAAGCGGCAAAGGCGTTATACATTGGTGGACTACACAAACTTGGCAAGCAGAAAACAAAATAATGGTTGAGGATGACGTGTACTCTGTAATCTTTAGCCCTGATAGCCGGTGGCTGGCCGCAAAAGGAGAGGGAGAAATTGCACGGGTATGGGATACGGCCGCCGCAAAACAAAAATTTATTGCTTTGGAACATAACAAACAGGTTTATGCGGCCGCCTTTAGTTTAGATAGCCGGTGGTTAACTACAAGCGCAGCCGATGGAACAGCGCATGTATGGGAGGTATCCACCGGACAAGAAGTAGCGCGAGTTAATGAGCAAAATGTTAATCTTGTTGCTTTTAGCCCCAACGCGCATCATTTGATAACCGCAAACAGTATGCAAAACGGGTTTTATGGAAATACTCGTTTTTGGCGCTGGCAGCCCGCCGACCTGATAGCCGAAGCCTGTACCCGCTTAACGCGCAATTTAAGCCATCAAGAGTGGCAATATTACTTGGGTGATGAACCCTACCGGCTCATCTGCCCCAATTTATTTTGATGCGCCAGGGTGTATTTTGACCACGTTCCCAATCTCCAGTTTGGAAACAAGAGGCTGGTAGCAAAACAGCGAAACAAAAAAAGGGAACGGGTTTAACCCGTTCCCTTATAAAAAAGCCTGCAACATGAAAGATGGCCTTATCAGGCCCAGTTAAAAGTTAGTTCCGTTTCTTCTTGCCAGCCGTCCCACATATAGGCGTCTTCTCGCCCGTGGGCAATGACCCTGAATGCGTACCGTACCTGTTCTTCGTAAAATTCACAGTAAGGGCTGGGCGCGTTCAGGTTGCCGGAAAACGCCTTTACCTCTGCCGGACATGGCGCGCCGCAAAAGTGGCGGATGGCGCAGTCTGCGCATGGCTGAAAATCTTCAACCTTGCGGGTGGTGACATCTTTAAACGGTTGACTTTTAAGGACAGTATCCAAATTGTCCTGGTACAGATTTCCTCCTTTAAACTCAGGAAAGCCGATGAATTCACTGCACGGAAACACATCTCCTTGGGTTGAAACCGCAAAAAAGCAGCGACCGCCCCCACAAGGAGAAATATCGCACATCAGGCGTCTGCCTGTGGGGCCGGTGATGGCTGCCAGCACATTTGCAAAGTTAGCCACCACCAGCTTTTGGCCGGTTTTTTCATAAAGTTCATAGGTGCGGTCCAAAGCCTGGCAGAAATATTTCGTCATCGCCTTGTTATCAGGCTTCAACTGCTGCCCGCCTTCCCGCGTCACCCGGACAGGGTTGAACATGACCACGTTTACACCGTGATTGTGGTAAAAATCGACCATTTGGGGCAAGGTGTGAACATTGGCCGAGGTTACGGTGGTGATAACATTAAAGGCCGGATAGCCTGAGAGCCTGTCCAGCGCCCTTGTTACGCTATCAAAAGCGCCGGTCCCATCCCAGTTCTTTCTGGCGTTGTCCCCGATTTCTGGGCTAGGCCCGTCAAGAGAAATGCCAATACCCACGTTATGGGCTGTTAGAAATGAGATAGCCTCTTCATCCAGCAGGGTGGCATTGGTCTGAACCCCAAAAAGAAATTTGTCCTCAAATTTCTCAATGCCGGCAAACATCGGCGTTTTAGCTATCATCGGCTCGCTGCCGTGAAAGATGATTTGAGGTTTTGCCCCATTGGTCATCGTTTTTCCAAAGTAATCAGAAAGACGCGCCAACGCATCGCAAAGTTCATCTTCGGTCATTGTTTTACCGTCCCGGCGCATATCTTCGGGCAGATAACAGTAAGTGCAGTTGAAATTGCAGAGTTCTGTGGGATTAAAGTAAACGGCTGAAGGCGTCAGGCCGAAACGAAGGTGTTCCATCTCTTCCTGAAAGTCCTCGGTTTGTTTGCAATAATCCTCAACCAACGAACCTGACAGAGCTTCTTGAATGGCATCCTTGTCGGTCAATGCCCAGAACGCCATATCCGGCTCAACCACGGCTACTTTGTCAGAAAGCCCTATGTCCAGAACCGAAAAATGGGGACCGTATCCGGTATTGGCATAAAGAGATGTTGATTGTGACAGTTGTTCTTTATTCATAAAGCAGTCCCGTTACTTTTTTTTGTCTGACTTGGGCGCCAGCAAAATGTAGTGCGACAGCCCTGTCCCAATTTGGCGACAGCGGCGGCGATAGGAAATAATACGTTCTTTTTTCATGATAATCTCCTTTTGATTTAATGATTTTCCGGTTCCCAAACTCCGGTTTGGGAACCGGCCAAGTGATTTTTCTCGTACCCAAACTCCAGTTTGGGTACAAGCCATGTCTAACTAATTCATGGTGCAGGCCATAAAAAAACCCGGATTGACTTTGCGCAAAGCCAATCCGGGTTCCTTTTCCATCGGTTCCTTGATTGTAATTTCTTTGACAGGTCTTCTGGCTCTCGGATCATCTGAGGGTTTGCGGCCTTCCCCCCGAAGTAAGCTCCGAAAGTGACCAAGTGATAGCTTTCTGCAAATCCTCATCCCCGATTACAGCGGCGGGACCGCCACGGAATTTCACCGTGTTCCGGGATGCCAAAGAAATTTTTCTGTGATTTAATTGTGAGGTTGTTTTATACCCCTGTTTTTTTAGATTGTCAAATCGTCTTCCAACAAGCCGGTCAATTACCCGGTTATTATTGCCTTGTTCTATCTCCATGAGATTAGATATTCAATGACGATTTCCGACTTGGCGGGGGTGGTCAGGTGGCTAACTCTGCCGATGAAGTAGTTCCCTCAAACAAAGCTTTAACCGCCGGCTTGACCAGCAGAATAATAGTAAAGATGCCTAGCACGGTGCCAAAGGGCATAAAGATACACTCAACCCCGGCAACTACTAGGCAAAAGGTATAGTTTTGCCTGGTCGAGAGAAAATAACCGGCGGCGACGATACTTCCGGCCAAAACCCAGCCTGTAAGAATGATGCAGGCCGGAATCATTACAAACATCAACCCAAATATCTGGAAGGGAAACTTGTCATCCGGCATTGGGCCAAAGCCGCCTGTTAGTATGCTGATACCCATTGCCAGATGAAAAACAGGAAAGCAAGCAAATAAAGCGGTAATGCCCCCCACAACATAGTGAAAAATAGAAAGGATATTTAGATACTGTTCATCTTGGCTGATGTCCATTTTTGGCGGTCTCCTTCCTGATTTGCAAAAAAATGGGGTTCTTCAGGACTTTCCGTGCAACTGCTCTGAGGGGATTGCCAAATCCCCGTATGTTGTGGCAGCGAGCAGGTTGTGCCACTAAATATGCTTGGATTTGGCAATCCAAACCGAGCTTGCACGGAAAACCCCAAAGAACCACCTGAATTAGAGCATGGTGATGACTATAATTTGATTGTTTCCGAATCAACACCGTTTCTTAAACTAATTGATGATGTCACAAACGCGATCACAACCTCTATTTTTTATAGTTATAACCCGGATGTTTTGGCTGATGATATGGTTGGTTACGTCATCATTTTATGGAACTATTTTGATTATTTTGAGGAACTAACCCTCGGTTTGGTTTCATTTAAAGCAATTATAGACTTTTACCTTTTGATTTTAACTGTCAAGACCTTATACAGCCTGATCAGATATATCAAACAAATTATACCCTTCAATTAAGAGTGAAGATATGCCGCGTAACTATGACGTTGTAAAAATAGACCCCAGCGCCGCCCCAGACGATCCCCACATCCCCCCCACCGAGGAGGAGACCGGCAGCGCCAACAGAGTATTACCTGTCATTCTTGGCGGCCTGGCATTGTTGATTGTCGTCTGTGTGGTTGGCGCATTTATGGTCAGTGGCAGCCGCGCCAATGATGCGCCGCCGGATACGCAAACCCCATTTCACCCGCCGATCTTTCAGCTTGTCACTATAACCCATAGCGAAATTCCAACCGCTACCGCAACATCTACCGTTGCCCCCCTTGCGCCCGCCGAAACGCCCGACCTTGAGCGCACAGCAGTCTTTGCCACTGCTATCAACCGGCCAGCCGCCTCCGGGCCGAGCGAAAACTACCGGATTTTGGTTGGATCGGTACTGTTGCAACCCGGTTGTAACGTAACAAACATCGGCTTTGACGCTTCCGGCGCACGGTACTATTTGCACCTGCCGCCGAGCCTGATTATCTCTGTCAACCCAGACCTGCAATTGGCCGAAATTCGCGGCTTAATCACCCATCTGGACACTTGCATATACCCGCTTATTCAAGTCGAGTCGTTTGTTTGGCTCAACCAGTTGGCAACCCCCGCCCCATTTGTTACCAGTACTATCACCAACACCGTTTGGCGAGACCCAACCACTCCCACCCCCACCATTATCTATCACTCTCGACCAGCAACGTTATCCCCGCCAACTTTCACGCCAACCATTACTCATACCGCGACTCCCGTCGCCACTTACACCCCATACCCCACCTACACGCCCTATTACATCCCCTCCCAACGACAATGGCCCACGCCTGAACCCTGGCCCACGCACACGCCCTACCCAACCAATACGCCCTATCCCACTTACACCATTGTCCCGACACCTACCGACACGCCCACCCTGACCCCTACCCCAACCATCACGCCCACCGACACGCCTACCCTGACCCCCACCCCTACCGACATACCCACCTTAACACCCACCCCAACTTTTACTCCCACCGACACGCCCATCCCATCCCCAACCCCAACCCCAACCCCAACCCCTACCGCCACCCTGACAGCGACAGTTATCATCACCCCCTGACAAGCAATATTTTTATTTCGGATAAGAGGGCAAATACGAAATAAAACCGGTCGGATAGTAAAAAATTGACCATTTTGCAGGAAAATACAGCTAAAAATCATCCAAAACTACCCCAAAACAGGGTTATTAAAGTCAGCAGGCGATACCGTCAGGTATCATTATTTCGCAAAACCATTCACTATAGGAGGATTTATGCTCACTGTTAACGATATTTTTAGTTATATCAAAGCTATATTTTACGACTCTGAGCCTGTTGAACCTGAGACTGAACCGGCTCAACCGGCCAAACCGGCGCAAAAAAAATCTAATCGCCGCCGCAAAAACACAAAAAAACGCCGTCGCAACCGGAGAAGATAACTATGCCTACCGATGGCCTGATGGGACCCATACCGGGCAGTCAAGCCTGCTACTGGCGCACTCCTCCCCCAAGCAAGGGGGGAGTGCGTCTTCTCTCAGACCACCCCACCCAAGCAGCCCGCCTTAACCGCAGAAAAAGACACAACCCTCACCTGATCCTTAAGGCCGGGTGGGGGCTTTTTTGTTGGAAAATTGTACAATATTAGACAATTGCTTGGGGTAATTGTACAGTATTAGACAATTTTTGTCAGTTGTACATTACTGGACAATTACACTGTACAGAGTTGTTTACAGTATTAGACAGCAACAAAAAAGCGGTCATCTCGACCGCTTTTTAATTTGACAACCCTAACCCGGACAAGGACATTTCATTTCCAAGCCAGAACCAAACAAGCGGGAAGTAGGAAGTGCGAAGGCTTTGCGTTCGACGGAGTAAGAAGTAAGGGGAAAATCTCTACTCCCTACT
>JAJRVO010000787.1 GCA_024277275.1 Chloroflexota bacterium | reverse complement strand
CCGGATCATGCTATGAACCGGCACATCCCACTGACTGGCCTCTTCAATGACGGCCTCAAGAGAGGGTCGCCCTTGTTTTAAAAAGGTTCGACCTTCCATCAACCCAAGTTGAGGCGGCACGCGGGCCACATTTAAGGCTAACACTTCCCCATCGTATTCTTTGGCCCAAATGGCTCCAATGCGGCCCAGAATATGCGCTTGCCCCTCGGTGGCAACGGGAACCAGCACCGAATAGTTTTTGTTGACCAGCACCTCTTCTAACAAGATTTCCCGGGGTTTCTCCAGCCTTTCCATCCGGGTAAAGTAGCCCCAATAAAGCAATATTACGGCCACAATCCATGCTATGGCCACATACCAGCCAATGGGGCTAAAGGTAAACAGAAAGATAGCCAGGGCAATCATAATTACAATAGCCAAAATTGGGATGACCGGAAAGAAGGGGGTAATAAATCCACGATCCAGGTCTGGCCGGCGCAGGCGCAGGCGCATCACAGAGATGTTGACCTGGATGAAGAGAAACAAAAACATCAAGTCAGCGGCGGCGGCCACGTCTTCAATGGGCAAAGACCAGGCCATCACAGCAATGAGAATACCGGAGATAATCACGGCCCAGTAGGGGGTGTGTCGAGTAGGATGAATTTTGGCAAAAATTTTGGGCAGGTTGACGTCTCGCCCCATAGCAAAAGAGACGCGGGAGGAGGAGTAGGTGGTAGCAATAAGGGCCGACATAGTTGAGGCAATGGCGCTGATGAGCAAAATGATAGCCCCGTAAGGCATCACCTGAGCGGCGGCTTCCACAATAGCCACCTCGCCCTTTTCGCCCAGAAATTGGTAGGTCTCCATGCCTTCGGGGGGGGTAATGGCTCCAATAGCTACAAAGGCCACCACAATATAAATAACCACCACCACGCCAATGGAAATAAAGGTGGCCCGGGGCAGATTGCGTTTGGGGTCTTTTATCTCTTCACCGGATTGGGCGATAATCTCGTAGCCTTCAAAAGCAATGAAGGTTAGGCCCATAGCCACCGCTATGCCGCTCCAGCCCTCCGGCAGAAAGCCTTCGGTAAAACGAGGTATCCACTCAGCCGGGTCCTGAAACATAACCATCAGCCCAAAGCCGCAAAAGAAAATCAAGATTATCACTTTGGTGACGGTGACAATATTGCCCACCGCCCCTGTTTCTGAAGCCCCGCGAACGTTCAAATAGGTAAAGGCAATGATAATGAGCGTCATAAAGACCAGCTTTAACCCGCTTGTGCCCAGCCCAAAATCGGGTAGACCGGCCATATGGTAAAGCTCGGCGGCAAAGCTGCCAAAGGCCAGCGCGTACAGGCTGCCGGCCACGGCGTGAGCGAACCAGCTCATCCAGCCGCCCAAAAAACCCTGCGTGCTGCCCAGAGCTTCTTTGACCCACAAATACCCGCCGCCCGCCTCTGGAAAAGCCGAACCTAACTCGGCGTAGGCCATTGCCGTTAACGTGGCTACAATCCCATTTAGAAAGAAGGCCAAGACCAGGCCCGGACCGGCTGCACCGGCCGCCACCCCCGTTAAAACAAAGATACCGGCCCCAATCATAGCCCCAATGCCAATCATAGTCACATCAAACAAGCTCAGATCACGGCTGAGGGTGACTTCTATTTGTTGCTTGTCCATAAATAAAGGTATCCTTTCAGATAAGAGTGATTGATTTTACAATGAAGGTCAATAAGATAAAAACAGCCGCCTCAAACATTCTGCTCTAAATACCTGACCTTCTGCACCAAGATATCAAGCGCCATATCAATTGTATCCAGGTGCGTGCGGAAGCCGGCAACGGCCAGGCGCAACACAAATTCCCCGTCGAGCAGCGTAGAACTGATAAAAATCCGGCCATCCTTGTGTATCTCTTCGACCAGCCGCTTGTTGAAGTCATCGGCATTGCCCCGTTTGGGGATATAGCGGTAGGTTACAACCGAAAGGTCAGGATAAGGCCCAACTTCAAAGCCTTCAATCTCCTGGATTTTATGGTAAAAGTAACGGGCCAGGAGCATTTTTTCTTCTAAAGCGGCCCGAAATGGCGCCACGCCCAGCAGCTTGAGCGGCAGCCACATCCGTAACCCCCTAAAGTGCTTGGTGAGTTCAGGCGAAAAGTCCGCCGGCGAGGGTTCTTCGACGGCCTCTAATGAGTCTTGCATATAATCGGCCTGGTAGTAGTGCGACTCGTACAGCTTTTGCCGGTCTTTGACCAGGACGGCTCCCAAACCATAGGGCAAAAAGAGGGTTTTGTGAGGGTCCATAATCACCGAGTCGGACTTGTCCATGCCGGTTAAAATCTTTTTCCCTTCATCACACAGGGCAAAAAATGCGCCGTATGCGCCATCAACGTGCAGCCAGAGTTGGTTGGCGTTGGCTATGTCGCCAATTGGGGTCATTGGGTCTACGGAGCCGGTATTGGTTGTACCGGCCGAGGCCACAATTAACCAGGGGTTCAATCCCAGTTTTTTATCGCGGGCAATGGTTTGGGCCAAAGCGTCTGGGTCCATGCGGTAATTTTGGTCTACCCGGACGGCTCGTTTGACACAAGCCTTTAGTCCGGCAATACGTAACGCTTTACCCACGGAATGATGCATATGTTCGGTGACATACACCACCGATTTTCTAATCTCTTCCGGCTGGATGTTGTGGGCGTCTCTGGCGGCGACAATGCCAATTAAGTTAGAGACGCTGCCCCCGGACGTTAAATTTCCGCCCATTGTCTCCGGGTAGCCAACCATATCGGCCATCCAGCGCAACATCATATTTTCCATCCGCACCGCGCCCGGCGAGGCAAAAAAAATGCCCGCATAACGATTGGTGATATCCGCCAGATAATCCCCCAACGCGCTATGAAATATGCCGCCGCCGGGGATATAGCCCAGATGGTTGCCGGAGGCAGGGTTAATGCCCGGTTTATCGACATTGGATTTTAGCAGAGTCAAAATTGTATCCATATCTATGCCGCCTTCTGTAATAGGCGACTGGTAAAGCGACCGGCCATTTTCATTAGACATCACGTAGGCCGGCAGGGTGGGTAGCTCTTCAAGAAACGTGTCGGCATATTGAAGCGTTTTGTTTAACGCCTGGGCGCGTTCATCGCTATTTGGCTCTAAATTAAGGGCTACATTTTCTAATTGTTTAATTCTGTTTATCATAGAGTTGGCGCTCTTTCTTGGATTGACGTAAGATTGTTTCAGACACATCTCATTATATTTGTTTGGCCGCTGCTCACAAGTTAGTTAAGCGGTAACTGTTCACCTGTTTGTCGGGTTTATCCGTTGTGGTAGAATCTCTTGACCAGAAAGCGGTTGAGCGGAGGATAGAATGAAAAATACAAAATCTAAAACCCAAAGCCTGCCCTCGAACGAAGTGAAGTGTCCAAAATCCAGTATCCTGATTGTTGAAGATGACGCTGTCATATCGACTCTTTTAAAAGCTATGCTGTCATCGTTGGGATATGACGTTTTTGACGCTGTCGCCTCCGGCGAGGTGGCGCTTCAAAGAGTGGGGGTTCTTTGGGGTTTTCCGTGCATACCACAATATGTAGTGGCGATCCCTTGTGGTCGCCCAGGGCAGGCACAAGACCTGCCTCTATAGCACGGAATCTCCCAAAGAGCCATTTATAATGCAATCTCAACTTTATGTAAAAAACACCTTGACAAATAACACCACCTGTGATAAAGTTCCCCCAAATTATACTTCAAAGACTATGATCGGGAAGAGTAACCGTTCAAGCGACGTTCAGAGAGCCGATGGTTGGTGTGAATTCGGTACGAGCGCGGGCGGTGAATGGCCCCGTGAGTTGTGTCCCGAAACTTATAAAGTTTAATGAGTTAAAGAGTTTAATGAGTTTAATGAGTTAACTCACCTAACTCACCCAACTCATAAACTCACCAAACTTTTAGCAAGTAGGCGACAACGGAGACTCCACCGTTATCTGGGAGCAGGGTATTCAGGCCTGTAATTTGTTATTAGTAAATAGTAATTAAAGTAGTTGTCAATCTCCAATTACTTATTACCAATCACTAATTACCAATAACGGCTGCGTATCTGTTGAGTGAGACTGGCATTTCGAGTACAACCTCGTGTGTTTCACACGGGGTTTTTTGTTTGCTTGGGGTATTGGTCTAAGTGGGGTGGCACCGCGGGAGCTAACAACCTCTCGTCCCCGGAGAATCTTTATTAAAAAGATTCTCCGGGGACGAGAGGTTTTTTATTTTATCAAAAATCAGGGGTACGGATTGTCTCGTTCCCAAACTCTAGTACACGGCGGCGTAAATCCTTCGGTAGTTTATGGAGTGAAAAAGTGCACTTTTTCACTCCATAAACTAAGCACCGCGCTGCTTGTAACTACCGAAAGACTTCCGCCAAGCTGTACTAGTTTGG
>JAJRVO010000786.1 GCA_024277275.1 Chloroflexota bacterium | reverse complement strand
ATTGCCGTGCCTCTGCTGGCTGCGTTGTGGCCGGTTTTGAGCGGGACGGCCATCACCGTCCGCGAAGCTATCTCTACTTATGGTTTGGGCGGCGGCCATTTTGGCGCCAACCGGCTCGACCGCCTCATTGAACGATTCGGCCAGCGGTTTTTATCTGCGCCTTACGCCGTTGCTCTGGGCAATATGTTCCGCCGCAAGGGGCGTATGATTATGACGCAGAGCGTGCTGATTTTGGCCGGCACAATGTTTTTGACGGTGCTTAGCCTGTCGTCGTCCATTAACCTGACCCTGGATAACGTTTTTGCCAAACATAAATATGATTTTTTGGTGATATTTGACGATGACGAACGGGTTGATCGCGCTATAGACCTGGCCGAGAATCATCCCAACATAGAGTATGCCGAGGTTTGGTTTGAGCATGGGGCGTCGCTGCTAAAGGAAGGGCAGCGTCTTAAAGAGGCCGGGTTGGGCGCTCAACTTGTCGGCATCCCCAACGGCAGCGACTCATTTAGACCCAACCTGATAGTAGCGGGGCGCTGGCTACAGCCGGATGATGGCCCGACGGTTGTCATCAGAAAAGACACCGCCGACGATAACGGGGTCAAAGTGGGCGACACGGTTGTGCTTGACTTAGGCGAACTGGGCGACGCCGAATGGCAAGTGATTGGGTTTTACCAAAACGTATTTAGCGACATCGGCGAAACCGACCCCATCTATGCCAACCTGAATGCCGTGTTTAAGGCCACCAACAAACATAACCGGGGCACTCAAATCCGCGCCCGAACCCAGTTTCATAATGAAGAGTATGTACAAACTGTCACCACGCAGTTAAAGGAGATGTACGAAGTCAAGGGCATTGATGTATCTGAGAGCATTGTGCTAAAAGAGAACAGACGCAACGTAGACAGCCAATTTGCTATTACCATTACTATGATGCTGGTTTTGGCCGTGCTGATGGCCTTGGTCGGCGGCATTGGTTTGATGGGGGCGCTGTCAATCAGCGTGGTTGAGCGCACACGGGAAATTGGGGTAATGCGAGCCATTGGAGCTAAAACGCCCACTATCCTGGGTATGTTCATAATGGAGGGTGTTTTGCAAGGGCTAATCAGTTGGGTGATAGTTGTCCC
This sequence comes from Chloroflexota bacterium, assembly GCA_024277275.1. Taxonomy (GTDB): domain Bacteria; phylum Chloroflexota; class Anaerolineae; order 4572-78; family J111; genus JAJRVO01. The sequence goes on along the minus strand of JAJRVO010000786.1, from coordinate 14,581 downwards.
TGTCTCGTTTGTTTTGGGCAAACCGCTGGCCAATGCTCTGGGGATAGCTTTGTTTGAAGCCAACCTGGATTATCAGTACAACTTCAGCGCCGTGCTGGTTTGGTTGGTTGTCATCCTGATCATCTCCACCCTGGCTTCTATCATTCCCGCCCGCAGCGCAACTGTGGTTAGCGTGCGAGACAGCCTGGCGTACGCTTAGCTCATTTCACTTTTCTGGTAACGGAAGCCCGAAACCAGGGTAAGCAAAAATGTAGAAACGCCCTTGCCTGCCAAGCAAGGGCGTTTCTGAGTTGCACGCAACAACGGGTAATCTAAAATAACGGTTTAGCCAACCGGTACCTGTTCGGTTGCTTCATTTACAACGTTTATCAGGTTTTTAACCTCAAAGGGTTTTTCTACAAAGCGATCTCGACCAATTACCTGGTTGCCGGCCGCAGCGTCTTGGGCTTCGCTTCTGGCCGAAACAATAATTACCGGTATCCCGGATAGTTCTTCATCCTCTTTCATCTGCCGATAAATATCCCAACCATCAATATCGGGTAACATCAGGTCAAGCAAAAGCACATCGGGTTTTAAGCTATGCAGAAACTCTAACCCAAAATCTCCTCGCTTGGCCCCAATCACTCGATGTCCTTGTCTCTCAAAAATAAGCTGGATTAATCCTCGCATCTCAGGATCATCTTCTATTGATAAAATACGTAATTGGGTGTTCACATCGAGTATCCTTTTTGATCGTCCGGTTTTTGCATTACATGTTTATAGATAAACAATTAAAAAATTGTTGGTTTTACCAGACATCTGTGATTTTTGGGATGCTGTAAATTCTAAAATTCTTGTTATCATTTAGATTATAACACAAAAGGTCTGTCTTGCCTTTAGGAATTTTGGCCTGTTTGATTTTTTTAGCCGTTGTCTGCTTATGTTATAATTCTTTTAGTTTACTATCACGATTTAAGGTTACTACTCAAGCCAGACCTCAAAGGTTTCCAAAACATCTTTTCGACAAGAAGATTTCCTGTTTGGACCAAAATGTACGCTCAAAAAGGCGTTACAAACCTTTGAGGTCTTAAACTGGGATGCAAACTGAGTAGTAACATTTAAGTTTGTTTTTGGGAATTTAGTCCAATGGCAATTAAAGAATATTTGGCCAATTGGTTACAACGTTCTTTCTTATTACGTTGGGGATTGTTGGTGGGGGTAAAGTTGTTTGCCCCGAAAAATCATGTTGGCGCTGTAGGCGCAATTTTTAACGATGCCGGACAGGTTTTGCTGGTTGAGCATGTCTTTCGCCCCTTGTATGCCTGGGGCTTACCCGGTGGCTGGGTTAATCGCGGTGAGTACCCGGCCCATACCATTCAGCGTGAAATTGAAGAAGAGTTAAATTTAGCCGTTCAGGTAAAAAAACTATTGCTTTGCGAACCACAAGGGGGCAACGGAGACGCCACAACTCCTCGTGGTTTGGGCCTGGCTTTTTATTGTCGGCCGGCAAACGGTAATGCTTCTCTCCATCACATTGAGCGGGCACACAGCGCCTATGAGATTCTATCTGCCCGGTGGGTTGACCCTGAAAAGATTGAATGGGAATTGTTGCCATTACAGCAAAAGGCCATCATGTTGGGAAAACAGGAGTTTGAGCGTGAATGGCTTGATAAAAACGATAAATAGGCGCTGGGTTCATATGATGGGATTTGCTCGTAGTAACCGCTTTAGCGGTCAAATTTAACGGCTGAAGCCGTTATTACAAACTATCAAATTACCCGGCCCCAGCGCCAATAAATAACGCCCGCTTGAAATAAGAGGGCGCTTTAACTGCACAGAGATAAGTTTTACTTTGATACCAAACTCTAGTTTGGGATTATTATCGTTCTATCACTTCCACGCCTGGCGGTATTTCGCTAACCAGTGGCAGCGTAAAGGTAAAGGATGTCCCTTTACCGTACTCGCTCTCAAAAGTAAGCTCTCCCCCGTGAGACTCAATCATCTTTTTAGTAATTGATAACCCTAAACCGGTACCCGGTTCGTCGCGGATATTTTGGTCGCCGGAGCGGAAGAAGGTTGTAAAAAGTTGGGCTTGATCTTCTTTAGAAATACCGTAGCCGGTATCCTGTACAGTTACGGATATGCCTCTAATATTTCCATTGTAAGGACAGGCAGTTACGATAATATCGCCGCCTTCGGGGGTGTACTTGTAAGCGTTGCTAACCAAATTGGTTACAATTTGCACAACCCGTCCATAATCGGCTCGTATCTCTGGTAAATTATTATCTATTTGAAGATTGAGATGTAAGCTTTTCTTTTCGATCTGGGTTTGAACCGACTCAACCACGTCATCGATTACCCTGTTCATTTGAACATTTTCCAACTCTAACCGAATACGGCCGGCTTCAATTCGGGTTACATCTAGTAAATCGGCAACTAGCCGGTCCATGCGGTCAACATTGTTAGAGATTACCCCCAGGAAATCCTTTTGCTGGTCTGTTAGATCGCCGGCAGCGCCCATACCCAAAAGTTTGGCATAGCCTTTAATACTGGTCATCGGGATTTTTAACTCATGCGAGGCGGTACTCATAAACTCTGATTTGGCCTGGTTAGCCTCATCTACCTGCTCAAATAGCTGGGCGTTCTCTATAGCAATGGCAGCATGGCTAACCAAAATATTTACAAAGGATAAATCCTCTTCGGTAAAGTAATCAGGTTCTGTGCTTTCTAAATTCATAATCCCAATTACCCGGCTCTCGCGTATAATTGGCACAACTAAAAGAGATCGGGTACGGTGAGTTTTGGGGATGTAGTCTCTAGCCTGGGTAATATCATTGACCAGTTCCGCTTGGCCTGTTTTGGCTACCCGCCCCATAACGCCCTTGGTTAAAGGCCAGGGGTCTATCTTATAACGACTCATTTCCATAGGCATTCCGCGTTGGGTTAATAGATACAGCCCCGGCTCGTCAACCTCTTTAATTATGCCCATTAAGCCCATAGAAAGGCCCAGAGCATCCATAGTGTAGGTCAGCGATATATCCAGGACAGTGTTTAACTTTAGCGATGCTTGCAGTTGCTGGTCGAACATCTGCAACGTTTGTAGTTCTTGAACGCGTTCGGCCAGGGCCTGGTCGGTGCGGGTAAAGATTTGGGCGTTTTCAATGGCAATGGCAGCTTGCGATCCAAAGGTCATCAGCAGGTTGCGGTCGTTTTCATCAAAGATTGTGCCGTCTTGTTTGTTGAGTATTTCAACCACGCCAATGACGCGATTATGGCTAATCATAGGCACGCATAACAGGTTTTTGGTCTGAAACTCTGTGTCTTCATCAAAATCAACATCCCAGCGCGGATCAGCCGTTACATCGTTAATGATCAGCGGCTCGCCTGTTTCGGCAACTGCGCCAACAATGCCTTTACCAATTGGAGTTCTTACCCCAACCAATTCTTCTCCGGTTGGGCCTAAGACAACTTCAAAAATTAGTTCTTTACCGCGTGGGTCTACCAGGAGCAAAGACCCGGCCTCGGCGTTAAGAAGTTGCACGGCCCGGTCCATAACCCGTTCCAACGCCGTATCCAGGTTAAGCGTTGAGCTAATGGCGCTACTGACCTCGCTAAGGATGGTTAGTTGATGGGCCACCTCTCTGGCTTCTTGCAATAAGCGTGATTGCTCCAGAGCTATGGCCGACTGGGTGGCAAACAACTCCATCAACCAAACGTCGCCCTCGCTAAAGCGAAGTCCATGCGGGTGATGCACCAAATTAAGCACACCCCGTACCTGGCCTCCCCAACGCAGTGGAACTCCCAGCATTGCTCCAAATTTAGCGCCCTTAAACGTGTCCGACCGGCCGGAGAAGTTGTGGTAATTGTCTATCACCACAGATTCTCCCAACATGGCGACCCGGCCGGCTACGCCATCAGGAATTTTTAGGAGATGCCCGGTGTAATCTTGCTCAAGATTATGGCTTACAACAGCCTTTAGCGTTTTATTATCCGGTTCCAGTAAAAACACCATACCGCCTTCTGCCTTAAGCAGTTTGGTGGCCTGCTCTACTACTGAGGCGAGCAAGGTGTCCGGTTCGGCTTCAGTCTGGATGTCAACAGAAATCTTTTGCAGCGCTTCTAACTCCGCAGCCCGCCGGTTAGCTTCTTCCAGTAATTGAGCGTTTTCCAGAGCAATAGTGGTTTGGCTGGCCAGAGTGGACAGGAAGAACAAATCATTACTCATATAAGGGTGGCCCGATTTTTTCAAACTCAGGGCCAACCAGCCCAGCAGATGCTCAGAGCCTAGCATTGGCACACACAAGTTAATGTTAAGCATGCTCAGTCGAGCCAGTTCTTCGCGAGAGATGTTAATATCAGACGCCACATCGCCGCTTGGCGTAAGCTGCAAAATATTGTTGGTATCGGCCAGCCATTGAGCCAGGTCGTCGCTTAAGCCAAATCGTACTTCTACGGTTTGGAACTTGCTTCCTTCCGGCTGATAGCGGATGGAAAAAACCCCCTGGTTTGAGTCTCTTAAAAAAACCATAGCGTACTCTGGCGCAAGCGCTTCGCCGGTTTGTTGGACCAGCATTTCTAAAATATGTTCGGTCCTCAGGGGGGTTGAGATGAGCGCGCGTCCATACCGCTGTAGCAATTGTCGATAATCAAAAGTCTCGCGCAAAAACATTCGGTTAAGAACGGCTTGTAAACGTTGTTTTAGAGGCTCCAGAGAGATGACTAAAACCACCACAAATATGGCCAGGATTATCGGATTGTTAATAAATCCAAAGTCTTGGAACAAAATACCCAACAAGCTGACAACCAAAAAGTAACCGACGGTTATCATCAGAGTCAGCAGGGTGTATACAATCCCACGGTGAAAGACAATATCCACATCCAGCAGGCGATAACGTAACATTGCGTACGCTACCATAATGGGGAAAACAATAAAAGGAGCAAAAACAATAGCAAATATGAGCCAAACAAAGGGGAGTTCAAAATTTGAGGCAACAGCTATTGTCCAAATAGCGGCCGGTCCAAAGGCAATGCCACTTCCCCAAAAGATGATTGAGGTTTGATGACGCACCAATGAGGAAATTGTAGCCAGTCGTGTGTTTAACAGTAATAATAAAAAGAATAGAATTGACAACCCCATAAAGGCAAAATTCCAGAGTCGAGAAGTTAAATACAGGCGCGGGTCAGAGGAAAAATAGAAGCCATACAGGTTAATCAATCCCAGAGTTAAAGCAATCCCATAAGGAATCAGGCGCAACCAGGGTCTACGGCGAGCCAGACGCGTTTGTTTTGGAAATTCAAACGCAAGGTGGAGCAAGGCTGCGCCGGTGAGCGGGAGAACAATGGCCCAGAGCGGCGTTAAAAAATGCAGGGTGTATTGGTCAAAAATACCGCCGGTCAGGACAGATACAAATGCGCAGAAAGCAACAAATATATCGCCCCCTCGCTCAGGACCGCGAAAACGGTAAACAATAGTCCCTTGTATCAAATAAACAAGTCCGACAACGTATGGCAACCAGAAGAAAATCAACAAATCCTGCCGGGAGAATTCGCTTAATGAAACGGTTAAGGTGTCTGGAGCGTTATTTGGTTGGGAGGGGTTTCGCTCAATGTCAAGCGATACGGAGTCGTTTATTTCTTTTTGACTAAGATAAAGGAATAGGTCTCTGCCGGAGGAAACAGACGCGCCATCAATAGCTAAAATGCGGTCGCCAAGCTGCACGCCCAACTGACGAGCCTGCCAATCAGGGTTGTATGAGTTTGTGGCAACTAAATTGGGATAAAGAAGGGTTCCCAGGAAGGGGGTTTGCGCCCATCTTAAGGCAAAGATAAGGGCAAATATGTTAAACGCAATGGCAACAATAACCAATGCGGGCAAGCATAATTTAATAAACCTTTGGAGAATATTGCTTCTTAAAGAGCTATCAGCCGTTTTCATTTGTTAAGAGTTAAAGGCTATTGGATCTAATGATGAATTACAATTTTAGATAATAAAGCTGGGTCCAATTGGTGTAAAGTGATTAAACAGGTTGTTGATGGAAAATAATTTTGAACGCCTTTATTTGTATTTCAAGTTTCGAGTGGTATGGATGAGTGGACCGATAATTTAGACAATTAAAGTTTAACATGTCGTTTGAGGCAAGTCAAGATGATAGGTGGTACTTTTTTGGGGTAAGGACGGTTTTTTAGTACAAAAACATTGGCTTTTCATTTACATGGCGCACTTTAGGCCGGTAAGATTCAATATCATATAACTCATCAACATCAACCCGTTTTATACCTTGAGAAAGAACATTAGCGGGTACACAGGTATATTTGCCTTCCTTTAAAGCTACCATTTGACCAAAACGTTTGTCTCTAATCAAATCCATCGTCATATTGGCAAAGTTGAAGCCAACCATTAAATCAATAGAGTCTGGCGCGCCGGAGCGCATGAGGTAGGCCACTTGCTGGTAGATTGTGTTCTCTCCGGTAATTTCTTTTAGAGCATCGCCGGTAACGGCCCCTATACCGCCCAGCCTTTTGTGCCCAAAGGCATCGGCTTGACCAGACTCTACAACGTTGCCGCCAATCATTGTGGCGCCCTCAGAAATGGTCATGATGGCATAGTTGCTGGGGTTGCTTCTTTTATCTTCCATAAGCATAGCTGCCAATTTTTCCAGATCAAAGGGGACCTCAGAGATAATAGCCCGATCCACGTCGGCCAAATAGGCCGCAATCAGAGAGGTTTCTCCCGAGTTACGCCCAAAAAGCTCAATAATGCCCAGTCGCTCATGCGAACCAATGGAAGTGCGCAGGTTGTGAATAAAGTTAATGCTGCGGGTAATGGCCGTGGAAAAGCCAATGCAGTAATCGGTGCCGTACACATCGTTGTCCATTGTTTTGGGGATAGCCACAATGGGGACTCCCTCTGTGTGAACCCGGTGAGCATAACCCAGCGTATCATCGCCGCCGATGGTGATTAACACATCAAGCTCTAAATGTTCCAAAACCTTTAGCATATGGGGAGTAAAGTCCCGGAAAATGTTGGCTTTGGGGTCCCAATCCGGCCCTCTTAGAAACTCCGGTACCTCGGTAGGTCTAACTTTGATTGGATTAGTTCGGGAGGAGTGTAAAAATGTACCGCCGGTGCGGTCTACGGTGCGGACAACTTGCCTATCCAGAGGCATCAGCCATTTCTCGGCGCTGGTTTCATCATCCGGGTTGTAATTGAGTAACCCCCGCCAACCTCGGCGGATACCTAATATAGTGTGCCCTGCATCATAAACCCGGTTGACAACCGCCTTGATACACGGGTTGAGGCCGGGTACGTCGCCGCCGCCGGTTAATATGCCTATTTTCATTGTGTCGCTCCTGTTTTATTTTGGCAGGAAATGATTTGTCTAGGTTTCTTCTGTATTATAAAACTGGCTACTCACGGCTTTCGGCAGCCTGTCGTAAAGCCAAGAACGCTTCTTTCAACGGTTGACTCACGGCGCTGTCTGACTCTGCAAGTACGAGTTCCTGATATGTTTCTAAAAAATCCAACCGCAAACGATGAAATAAATGCAAAAAGTGCCGTAAAAAACTGATGCAATCCAAAATAGCAATTTCGATCCCACCTGTTTCATCATACAAACTCGTGGCATAGTCTTTTACTTCAGGATCAATAACATCGGTGGTAATGAAGAGATAATTGTCAACCTGTTTTTCACTTCGGCTTATTTTTTGAAGGGCATGGTTAATATCATCTTTTGTTACCCTTTTTGCTTTCATCTCATAGCTTGTAACAACATTATCATCATCAACCAGGGTAATTTCCAAATCTCCCAATGCTCCGGTTTGTTTGTCGGCTGCATTGTGACTTTGCAGGGGTAAAATTCTTTCACCAAGACGGTTTTCTGCGGCTTTATAGGCTGCGGCGACCGCCAAAACCGGCAGACGGCTTGATCTGGGGCTACTGAAATGCTGTCGGATAAGTGTGACGATTGCTTCGGACGATAAAGGGGTAGCGCCTTTGGCGGTTTTTAGTTGGGCAAGCAGTGTCTGCATTCGTATACGCTGTTCGTCTCTGACAATAATTAGGCATCGTATTACCTCGGCTAACATTTCTTCAGCCGGCATCTTGCCCTGGTGAACATCAGCGAGCAATTGCAGTACGGTTTTATAAAGTTGTGGAGGACGACCAACCAGATTAAGATTAGGGGTTAAAGTAGCATTTCGATTCCTCAAGGCCGGCGTCAAAAATGCTGTTGTTGGATTGCAAGGCAGATCGTGTTTGTTAATGAAAGCGGTTATATACTGCTCGTCGTAAGTTCTGCCTGAAAAAGCGTCGTCATCCCCGATTTAGGTATATGGTTTACGGATATCTATTTCTGGCCGGTGGATTTTAGCCAATAAACAGGCCATCAATAATCTAACACCGGCTCGATTCTGTATATTCCGACAAACGTATTCAACGTTACCTCTAGTAGACTCATCAGCAATCAGCGAATCGCTTATGTTTTGTGTCGCCTTTTGATAGGCTAAATCAAGGATTTCTGAAGGACTTGCCATTTTTCCGTCTTGCTCCCGCTCTTGTGTTTATCAAGGTTAGAGACTTCATAATTTACCCAAAGAATCTCGGTACGCGGCTGTTTAACCGAATGAACCAATTTAGTTGGCCCTTCAATATATTGCCAATCGCCATAAAGTTCGTCCATTAAATCACAATGATAGCTTGATAAAGCAACTTTTCCTTTTACAGCGTGTAGAACCTCGGCTAATTCACGGTGTTCGTCATCGGTCATTTCATACCTGTACGCATTGTTGTCCCCGCGCGAGTTGTGTGGATAGGGAGGGTCGCAATAAAAAAGTGTTTTTTCACTGTCATATCTATTGATTACGTTAATAGCTGTATCATGCTCTATCTGAACTCTCAAAAGCCTTTGGGCAATTTCCGGCAAGGCTTCAACGCTTCCCAACCATCTTGATACCGCTCCAGCCATTCCCGCCCGGCTTGTTAATCGACAATGCGCCCAGCGGCCGGAGCTTGCACGTTGAGCAAGCCCTGTTCGGACTTGTCGCGCCCTGATATAAAAACGCCTTGCTCGCTCTAAATTAGATAATTCGGCTATTGGTTCCGAAATAGCCTTCTCAAATTCTTCACGAGAAAAGGGGGTTAACCCGATAGCTTCAATTAACTGCTCTTTTTGCTCACGCAAGACGCAGAAAAAATTAACTATATCTGCGTCTTTGTTATTATAGGTTTCTACCGGAGATGGTTCTCGATTAATTAAAACGGCAGCCGATCCCGCAAATGGTTCACAAAAATGTTCTGTTTTGGGTAACAGGGGTAGTAACCAATCAAGGTGACTGAATTTTCCGCCATACCAACCAAACGCTATTAATTTGGACATTATAGTATTACCTCGCAACATTTGCGTTATCCGCGAGAATCATTTGTTCATTGTTAATTGCTCATTGTTAATTTGCGGCTTGCCGCGCTATGTTATGTTCCTCATAGGGCTATTGGATGAGCAAAGAAGTGTCGTAACTATAGTTCTAAAAAGAAATTTTTGCAAGGAACATTTGTTTGTGTTTTGGGGGTTAGGGTTAAATCGAAGAAACCTGCCAAATATCTTAATCCACCCGCACCGCGGTGGCCCCCAACATTTGGACAAGTTTTTGCTCCAAATGGGCGGTATAGCGGGTGGTTTGGTTGGGAAAGTCTATCTGTACTTTTTGGTTCCCGTTGGGGATGTAAAAGATGAAACGGTCATCGCCGGGGGTTTGGGTAAGCAAACTGTACACCATTTTTAGACGATGCTTATCCTGGCTTAGGCTGCCTGTGCGCGGAACGGTGATACGTAACAGGCGCGAGGAGGACGCAGCTTCAGGTTGCGGCGGCTCTATTGGCGCCGATGGGGGGGGAGGAGCAGGCGCGGGGGCGGGGACCGGCGGCTCAGCGCCGAGGCCATTACTGCCGTTGGCTCCATTTTGTTGCTTCTGTGGGGGAGAGGCGGGTTGTTGTGACGGCGTTTCCGGCTTAAGCAAAGGCAGCGCGGGCGATGAAGCCGCCTTATAAGGCGCAGGGGCTTCGGCTATTGCGCCGTAGGTGGTAATCTCTGTGGTAATTGAATCGGCCAGAACTTTGGGGGGGCGTCCCTCCGGGGCGTCCACTTTGCCGCGAACAACAATTAAATTGCCGTTTGTCAGCAAATCGCTGTGGGCGGTATAGGCCCGGGGAAAGACTACAATTTCACGAGTAGCCTGGATATCTTCAATTTCGACAAAAGCCATCGGGTCGCCCTTTTTTGTTTGGTGATGGCGGACAAAGTTAATAACGCCGGCCACGGTCACTTGCTGGCCGTTCATGCTGTCATCCAGTTCGCCCAACATGGTGGCGTTGGCTGCTTTAATATCGGCCAGATATTTTTGAATAGGATGGTCCGACAGGTAAGTGCCGGCCAACTCTTTCTCCCAACCCAAAACCTCTCGCTGCGGGATGTCCTGCATATCATCAGGTTTGGGGTAAAGCACCGAGCCAATTAAAGGCGCATCGAACTCGGCTACATCAAACATGCTTATCTGCCCCACCGAGCTGGCTTTGTGAGTAGAGCTGGAGAGGTTAATCATCCGATCAATGATAGCCAGCAGGTGATTGCGCGGGGCAAAGCAATCCAGCGCGCCCACTTTAATCAACCCTTCCAGAGCGCGGCGACCAACTTGCCGCAGGTCAACCCGGTTACACAAGTCATCGACGTCTTTAAAGGGGCCGTCGGCTTCACGGGCTTCCTTGATTTTTTCTATCGGCCCTTCGCCCACATTTTTGATGGCGCTCATGCTAAAACGAATGGCCGGTTCCTGTTCATCGCGCTCTTCTATGAGGAATTCAACGCAGCTATGGTTGACGCTGGGCGACAAAACCTCAATGCCTTTGGCCCGGCACTCGCCAACCAGCATGCCCACTTTTTCGGTGTTGCCCCGTTCTACGGTCAACAACGCGGTCATATATTCGATGGGGAAGTGGGCTTTAAGATAGGCGGTTTGACACGTTACCAGAGCGTAGTCGGCGGCGTGGGCTTTGTTAAAGCCGTAACGGGCAAAAAACTCAATGTCGCCATAGATAGCTTCTGCGCTGGCTTTGTCGACGCCGTTGGCGACCGCACCCTTAACAAATTTAGAGCGGTGTTCATCAATTTTAGCCTTGATTTTCTTGCCCACGGCCTTACGAATCTGGTCGGCCTCGCCGGGGGCGTAACCGGCCAACTGGCTGGCTATCTGGATAATTTGTTCCTGGTAGACAATAATGCCGTAGGTTTCGCTTAGAATGGTCTCCAGGTTGGGGTGCTTAAACGTTATCTCTTCCTCGCCGTGCATACGGGCAATGTAAGTGGGAATGTACTCCATCGGGCCGGGACGGAAGAGAGAGATAGCGGCGACAATATGCTCAAATTTTGTCGGTTTCATATCGGTTAAAACCCGGCGCATCCCGCCGCCTTCTACCTGAAACACGCCGGTGACATCGCCGCTGGCCAGCAGTTCAAAGGCTTTGTCGGGAGGGGGAAAGTCGGGCAGGTCTTTAAACGCCTCCGGGTTGTCCATCGGGATGTTTTCCAGGGTGAACTCAAGACCATGACGCGCTTTGATTAGCTCGGATGCTTTACGCATAATGGTCAGGGTGGAGAGTCCCAAAAAATCAACCTTGAGCAAGCCGATGGACTCGCAAATGGGAAACTCAAACTGGGTCACGGCGTCGGTGATAACGGAACCCTGAGGGCGCATAATAGGCACGTACTCGGTCAGGGGTTTATCGGTGATGATGACGGCGGCGGCGTGAACCGAGGAGTGCCGGGCGACGCCTTCCAGGCTGCGGGCAAAATCAACCAATTGCCGCACGTGGTCGGTATTTTCATATTGCCCCTTGAGTTCCGGGGCATAAAATTCATTTTCAGGGTCCAGGACGTCGTCAATGGTGGCCGGTTTGCCGGGGATGGCCGAAATCTGCTTGGCCAGGACGTCAACCTCGGTTAGCGGGATGTCCAGCGCCCGGCCTACGTCTCGGATGGCGGCGCGGGCTTTCATGCGGCCAAAGGAGACAATTTGGGCCACGCGGTCGGAGCCGTAGCGCTCAATGGTGTAGCGAATCAACTCCTCGCGCTGGTCGTCGGGGTAATCCAGGTCAAAATCGGGCATGGAGATGCGGCCGGGGTTGAGGAAGCGTTCAAAAATCAAGTTGTGCCTTAGCGGGTCAATCAGGGTGATGCCGGTGGCGTAGGCCACAATAGAACCGGCCCCGGAGCCGCGCACGTTCCACCAAATGCCGCGTCGACGGGCATATTGGCACAAATCCCACACAATTAAGTAGTAAATGGCAAAGCCCATGCTGTTGATAATTTTAAGCTCGTGTTCCTTGCGAGCTTGTATTTCGGGCGCGTTGGCCTGGTCGCCGTAACGCTGTTTGAGGCCCTCGTCGGTCAGGTGGAGCAGAAAGGTCTCGTAGGTGTGACCTTCGGGCATAGCGTCGGGGGGCAGGTCGGGCAGGTGAAAATTGCTGTCTTCCAGGTCGACATCGCACATCTCGGCAATTTTGAGAGAGTTGGTAAAGGCGCTCTGGGGCAGATCGACCAGGGAGCGGAAGATGGCCTGCATCTCTTCCAGGCTTTTCAGGTAGTAGCTGTTGTCCGACATCCGCATCCGCTTGGGCTGGTTGACCAGCGAAGATGTTTGTACGCCGAGCAGGGTGTCGTGAGCCTGGGCCTCCTGGGCGGTAACGTAGTGAACGTCGTTGGTGACTAACATACCCAGGTTATGCTCGTTGGCCCACCGGAAAAGGGTTTTGTTGATTTCTGTTAATGCGGGGATGTTATGCTCTTGCAGTTCTACGTAAAAACGGTCGGGGCCAAAGACATCCAGATACCAGCGCAATCTTTCCAACGCCTTATTTTCTTGCGGAACCCGGCCCTCGGAGCCGTTAAGCAGCCAGGGTACTTCGGCGGCCATGCAGCCGGTGGTGCAGATGAGGCCGTCGGCGTGGGCGGCCAGGTAATCGGCGTCGATGCGGGGTTTGTAGTAGAAGCCTTGTAGTTGGGCGTCGCTGCAAATTTTGAGCAGATTTTTGTAGCCGGTCATATTTTGGGCTAACAAAAGCAGGTGGTGACGCACTTTGTCCTTGTGCGGGTCTTTATCCTGCATAGCGCGTCCGTGGGGGGTCATATAGGCTTCAACCCCGATAATGGGTTTTACCCCGGCGCCTTTGCAGTTGCGGAAGAACTCTACTGCCCCGTGCATCACGCCGTGGTCGGTTAGGGCCAGGGCCGATTGACCCAGCCGGGCTGCTTCTTTGGCTAAGTGGGCAGTTCGTCCCAGCCCATCAAGCAGGGAGTATTCGCTATGAACATGAAGGTGCGCAAAGTCTGATGACATATCTTTTTACTTTTCTTGTTTCCAAAACGGAGTTTTGGAACGAGGTTTGGCAATACCTTTCAAATAAGACGGTAGCATAGGGCCTTGTGCCCGCCCACAAGGGGCTAAACTACATTATTTGAAAGGTATTGGGTTTAAAGGCTCTTTGAGAAAGATTGGCTTAACAAGACTGAAAAAGTACACTTTTTCACTCCTCTAATACGGTTTGGTTGTTGTATGAAGCACGACTACTATATATGGAAGAAGTTTTAGCAAAGTGTCTGTATGTTGTGGCGCGGTCTGAAAATTACCAGAACAGATGTTTCAAAAGAGTACTCTTAATTATAGCACACTTTGTCGAATTTTGGGATAGCGTTGATAGGATTGTAAGACAGTTTGGAGAAATTTTAAGGTGAACGGTTTATTGGTTATCTCTTACCCGATACCAATATTTGTAAATCTCTCTGAAGCCTAATTTGGCGTATAATTTCAGGGCGGGATCATTATTTAGCATAACCTGCAAGTAGGCTTTTTGAGCGCCGCGCTGCTTGGCCCAATTTAAGATGTTTACAATAAGATTTGTTCCAAACCCTTTGCCGCGCTGAGCCGGGTCGGTCACAATGTCGAACAGGCCAACGTATTGACCGTCCATAACACCCAGACCGCAAGAGACAGTTTGGTTCTGGTTTGACAAACTAATAAAGCAGGTTGGCAGGGCAATATTGTCCAGAATTACCTTAAGCGTAGACCGATGTGTGGCTGCAACCTGGTTCATACGGACGTACTGTTCAATCCATGCCTCTGCGGGTTTGTGCCATTGGCAATTTGAATCATTTGCTTTGGGGGGGAGAGCGTCCAAATCCAGTATTTGGACGCTGGTAGGCGCGTCTTTTTGATAACCGGCCTGTCCTAACAATTTATCTAAATTTGCCGGGTAAACAAAAGGGGTGATTTTAAAGACGGTCTTAAGATGCCTGTCTCGATAAATCTGCTCGCAACGATTGATTTTTTCGGCGGCGTCCAACCCTCCGGCATAAATTGGGTTAATAGAATTTGCCCGCCGCGTGTACCCGTTGGCAAAGCGTAAAATCCAGCCATCGTCAGCAATTCCCGGTTTGACAATTAGGGTATGAAAATTGTGCAATTGTGGGCATTTCAGAGCAGAATTTCCAGAATGATAGAATTTTGATTCGTTAATTCTGCCAATTCTGCTCTTACGCCGACAAAAATCAGCCCGTCT
>JAJRVO010000785.1 GCA_024277275.1 Chloroflexota bacterium | reverse complement strand
GCAAGGGTAATAATATTTCCCTCGTAAGGGTGATTGTGATTTTCCCCTTAAAGGTGATGACATCTGGCGATAAGCCATATAAAATGTAGTCAGTGGGCGCAGTGTCTCTTTAGTTGACACTGGTATTACTGTTTTTAGCAAATCGTTACAACTTGGCTTACTTTGGTGTGAATTTAAACTGGTAATTGGTAATTAGCAATTAGTTATTCAGAGCTACTAATTACCAATCACTAATTACCATTAACTTGTTCAACCTATGACAAGCTGAGTGGTCACGGTCAAATATATTAGAGAAGGAGGGGGGATTAGGGATAAACAATCGGCTTTAGGTCAATTGGTAGGCAATGCGGTTTCTACCAAATTAAAACGGGGTAACCCAAGAATTAAAATGCATTTGGGTGACACACACACCCGCGTTTGGGTAATACACACCCGCCAAATTATTGAAACACTAATTAACGTAAGGGAGGAAAAATTTATGTCTGATCGAGAACGACTTGATGCTTATTGGAGCGCCAACATAAGATTAATCAGTATCACAATGGCTGTTTGGGCGCTGGTTTCTTATGTTTTGGGGATTATTTTGGCCCCGGCGTTAAGTGGAATTTACCTGGGGCAACTGCCGCTTGGCTTCTGGTTTGCCCACCAGGGTTCGATGTTTGTTTTTGTTATTTTAATCTTTGTCTATTCCAAATTAATGGATAATTTAGACAAAGAATATGACGTACACGAGGAGTAAGGGGATATATTATGAGCGTTGAAACTTGGAGTTACATATTCATCGGAATAAGTTTTGCAGGCTACCTTTATATTGGGTATATGAACCGGGTTAAGACCACCACCGGCTTTTACGTAGCCGGACGGGGTATTCCGGCTATTGCTAACGGGGCTGCCACCGCCGCCGACTGGATGTCGGCAGCTTCCTTTATCTCTATGGCCGGGCTTATCGCCTTTATGGGCTACGATGGCACGGTTTATTTGATGGGCTGGACCGGCGGCTACGTGCTGCTGGCTCTCTTCCTGGCCCCTTACCTGCGCAAGTACGGCAAGTATACTGTGCCTGACTTTGTGGGCGACCGTTACTACTCCCAAACAGCTCGCCTGGTGGCGGCTATCTGCGCCATCTTCGTCTCCTTTACCTACGTGGCGGGGCAGATGCGCGGGGTTGGTATTGTCTTTAGCCGCTTCTTGGGCTTACCCGTTTGGGGCGGTGTGTTTGTGGGCGTAGGTATTGTAGGCTTCTTCGCTGTGTTGGGCGGGATGAAGGGCATCACCTGGACCCAGGTGGCTCAATACTCTGTTCTTATCGTTGCCTACCTGATTCCGGCCTGGACCCTCTCGGCCAAACTTACCGGTATCCCCGTACCCCAGTTGGGTCTCACCTTTAGTGACTTTGTACCCAAGCTGAACCAGCTTCATATAGATTTTGGGCTGCCTTCTTACATCAATTCAAACAGAAATATGATAGACGTGCTGGCTATTACCTTTGCTCTAATGGTTGGGACAGCCGGTTTGCCCCACGTCATCATTCGCTTCTACACAGTGCCGTCGGTGCGGGATGCGCGTTACTCCTCCGGTTGGGCCTTGTTCTTTATTGCATTGCTCTACACCACCGCTCCGGCCCTGGCTGTGTTTGCCAAATTCAACCTGATCAACACCCTGCACAACTTGCCGACCTCTGATCTTGAGTCTCGAGAAGACTTGGCCTGGGCGCGCTCCTGGGGAGCTAGCGGCTTGCTGAAGCTCAATGACATTAATGGGGATGGGGTCTTCCAAATGACCGCCGCCAAAGATACCAATGAGGTTGTGATTGACCGCGACATCATCGTTCTCTCCACGCCGGAAGTGGCCGGGTTAGGCGGGCCAATTGTTGGGCTGGTGGCTGCCGGGGGTCTGGCTGCAGCCTTATCTACGGCTGCCGGTCTCCTGCTGGTGATCTCCAGTTCCTTGTCGCACGATATCTACTTCCGACTGATTAACCCTGAAGCAACTGAAGCTCAACGGCTGCTGGCGGGGCGTATCATTATCTTGGGGGCCGTTGTGGTGGCCGGATATTTCGGTATCAACCCACCGGGCTTTGTGGCCGAGGTGGTGGCCTTCGCCTTCGGTCTGGCCGCGGCCAGCTTCTTCCCCGTCATCATTATGGGCATCTTCGATAAGCGGGCCAACGACAAGGGCGCTATTGCCGGGATGATTGTCGGTATTGTCTTTACGGCCTTTATGATTATGATGCAGCGCTCAACCAAGCTCTTTGGTACGGCTGAACCGCTGATAGGGCCGTTCCTGGGTATTGGCGCGCAAGGGATTGGCACAATCGGTATGCTTCTCCACTTTGTCGTGGCCATTGCGGTTTCTCGTATGACCGAACCGCCTCCTCAAGAAATTCAGGATATGGTGGAGTCTGTGCGTATTCCGCGCGGAGCCGGAGAATCTGCGTTTCATTAGGATGTAGTATCGTCATACGCTCTACTTGGGAGGTGGGGGATGCATGCATCCCCGGCAAGCATACCTGCATCCCCCCTCCCTTTTACCTTAATAGATACCTTTAAAAACAGGCTGGGCGTAATAGCCCGGCCTGTTGGTGTGAATAGACCTTTGCTTGTTTATTCCCATTCTCGTTATTCTCTTGTCCCCCAACCTCGGTTTGGGAACGAAGAAAAATTGGGTATACTCACTATACCCAATTTTTCCGGCAGAGGCGGTTACACACAGCCAATTTAGGGGCGTAGGCGAAATTTTATCAATCCGTACACTGCTCCAGAAAGTGGAACCGCTGATACTGAGACCCTCAATGGTATAAATTTATGGAAGCCATAGACTTTATCCAAACCCAACATCCTTTTGATTGCCTCGACGAGACCGAGTTAAAGCACATTGAACAGACTGTGGAAATGATTCGGTTCTCGCAAGGCGATCACATTCTTACTCAAGGTGGCAAGCCCAGTTGTCACCTTTATCTGATTCGTGAGGGTGTGGTAAGTTTTGTGCGAGATGGACAGGTTATCCAAATTCAGGAAGATGGGGATCTTTTTGGCTACCCCTCTATGCTCGACCAGGCCTCCCCCTCCTTTGATGTTGTGGCCGAGGAAGATGTTTTGGTCCAGCGAATTCCCGAAAATGTTTTCCGCAAGCTAATAGACAATGCAACCTTTGCCGAATTCTTCTTGAAGAATCTGGTTGAACGTTTGCGCCATATCTCCGTATCCGACACTCCATCTGTGGGAGGCGACCTGACGACTTCAGTTGGAACGCTTATCCTGCGCCCCCCTCTTTTTGTTAGCCCGGCCGCTACAGTGGCCGAGGCGGCCCAACTTATGAGCAAAGCCTGGGCTGGCTCGGTGTTGGTAAAGGATGACCCTCCCGGCATTGTTACCGACCGCGACTTCCGGGTTCGGGTTTTGGCCGAGGGGTTGGGACCAAACACTCCGGTGCATTTGATTATGAGCCGGCCGGTTAAAACTATGCCTGTTGAAACTCCGGTTTATGCAGCCTTGCTCTTTATGCTAGAGGAGAACATTCACCATCTTGCTTTAACTCAGAAAAGGGAGATTGTAGGTGTAGTTAGCGCTACCGATCTTCTGCGTCATCAGGCTAAAAGCCCTCTTTACCTTTTAAGACAGGTGGAAAACCTGGAAGACCCTGACGCTCTGTCCAAGTATGCCATTGAAGTAGCCGGAACAGTGGAGACCCTTTTTAAGGGCGGTTTGGATGTGTCAAAGATTGGTCAAATGATTGCCAGTCTTAACGACGCGCTTCTTAGAAGGCTGCTGCATCTGGCCGAAGATGAACTTGGCCCGCCCCCTACCCCTTATGCCTGGATTGTCTTTGGTTCTGAAGGGCGGATGGAACAAGCCCTGCTGACCGACCAGGACAATGCCCTGGTTTATCTGGAGGATACGGTTGAGGCGAGAGACTATTTTAGCGCCCTGGCCGACCGGGTGGTAAATGGGCTTCTTAAGGCCGGGTTTCCACCTTGCCCCGGCGGGTATATCGCTACAAACTGGCGCTATCCCCTTGATGAGTGGATACGGTTGTTCAAAGGTTGGGTAGAAACGCCTGAACCCCAGGCGCTACTTGAGACTGCCATTTTCTTTGATTTTCGCGCCGTCTATGGCGAGCTTTCCCTGGAGCCTTTGGAACAAATTGTTTTGGACGCCGGCAAACAAGGTATATTTCTGGCTCATCTGGCCCGTGCTGCGCTCAAGTTACGCCCGCCTTTAGGTTTCTTTCGCCGTATTCGGGATGAAGCAGGCGAGGTGGACCTTAAGGCAGGCGGCATAGCCCCCATTGTCAGCATGGCCAGAGTCTACGCTTTGCAGGCCCGCTCTCGTAGTCGGTCAACCCTGGAGCGGCTTGAAGCAGCCTACGAAGCCGGCGCTTTGAGTCAAGAAGGGTCAGAAACATTAATAGAAACTTACTGCTTTTTATTGCGGCTACGACTCCGCGAGCAATTGAACGCAATTAGCGCCGGAGAAACCCCGGACAACAAAATTTGTCTAAAAGACCTGTCCCGAGTTGAGTATCGCCACTTAAAAGACGCATTTCTGGCCGTTAGAGAAATGCAAGAGGCTGTCTCTCAACGCTTTCAAACCGGAATGTTAGGATAGGCTAAATCCGGTTTGACGCAGCGAAAAGCAAAACCTATAATAGGGTTCTTGGAATGTGGTTGTCGCCAAATACCCGGTGAGTTTGGTAAAGAACCGAGTAATTAGAGGCAACAAGAAAGTAAAAGTTCAGTAAACCCGCTCAAGTCAAGGCTATGACCCAGTAATTGGTAATTGGTAACTGGTAATTACTAATAACCAATTACCAATTACCTACCCCCAACACCCATTTTGGCGGGTTCGCTGAATATTTACACAAGAAATTTATTGTTTTTTCTCATTCCCAAACTCCAATTTAGGAACGAGGCAACTGTATCAAGAGATGTATTTGGTAAAAGGGTAAGGTAAACGTGGATAAATATCATCGATTAAAAGGGCAACGTTTAACAGCCTTGTTCCTGATTGGCTGTTTGCTTTTTAACTATCCACTGCTGCTTCTCTTTAGCACAAATAGTGCCATCTGGGGTATCCCCATTCTGTACGTTTACGTATTTATATCTTGGGCGGTGTTGATTGGGCTAACGGCTATCGTCATCGAAACTCGCAAGTAGCGAGAGATGGTTTGATTTTATGTTGCAGGGTTGGGTAATTCTATTAGTTTCGCTGGCATATATCGGGCTACTGTTTGCCATTGCCTATTATGGCGACAAGCGGGCCGACGCCGGTCGTAGTCTAATTAGTAACCCTTATATATATGCCTTGTCACTGGCTGTCTATTGTACAGCCTGGACCTTTTACGGTAGCGTGGGGCGTGCTGCCAGCTCTGGCATTGGCTTTTTGCCCATCTACCTGGGACCAACCCTAATAGCGCTCTTGTGGTGGTTTGTATTGCGGAAGATGATCCGCATCAGCAAAGTTAACCGGATTACGTCTATTGCTGACTTCATCGCTTCGCGTTATGGCAAAAGCCCGGCTCTGGGTGGGTTAGTGACGGTGGTGGCCGTGGCCGGGATAATCCCTTACATTTCGCTCCAGTTAAAGGGAATATCCACCAGCTTTACCGTAATTTGGCACTATCCAAAGATTGTGATGCCGGCCCACGTAGATGTGCCCGTTTCAAGCGATACAGCATTTTACGTGGCTTTATTCCTGGCCGCTTTTGCCATCCTATTTGGGACTCGGAACCTGGATGTTACCGAACACCACGAGGGCCTGGTAGCGGCCATTGCTTTTGAGTCGGTGGTAAAATTGCTGGCCTATTTAGCTGTTGGCGTTTTTGTTACCTTTGGGGTCTATAATGGATTTGGCGATGTGTTTTCCAAAGCCGCAGCCCATCCTGAATTAAAGGCTCTCTTTACTATGAGAGATACCTTTCACTCCTGGGTCTGGCTCACTATTCTATCAACTATGGCTATTCTCTTTTTGCCACGACAGTTTCAGATGGCCGTAGTTGAAAATGTCAATGAACATCACCTTAACAAAGCTATTTGGCTCTTTCCACTCTACTTGTTAATTATCAATATTTTTGTCCTGCCCATTACCTTTGGCGGATTATTGCACTTTCCTGATGGCAATGTCGACCCGGATACCTTTGTGTTGACCCTACCAATGGTAGAGGGCCAGGGTGTACTGGCTTTGCTGGTCTTTATTGGAGGACTGTCTGCGGCCACCGGGATGGTGATTGTAGCCACAATTGCTTTAACAACTATGGTTTCCAACGACTTGGTTATGCCGGTTTTGCTGCGTTGGCAAGCCTTAGGCCGGGCAGAGAGCAGTGACTTGAGCGGGTTATTATTGACCATTCGCCGGAGCGCCATTGTTGCCATCTTACTATTGAGTTATGGTTACTTCCGACTCATTAGCGAATCTCAGGCGTTGGTCTCTATCGGTCTAATTTCTTTTGCCGCGGTGGCCCAATTTGCTCCGGCAATTTTGGGTGGAATATACTGGAAAGGTGGTAGCCGCGCCGGCGCTTTAGTTGGAATAAGCGCAGGTTTTGTGGTTTGGGCTTACACTCTGCCCATACCTTCGCTAGCCGAGTCTGGTTTGCTACCGCAGAGCTTCATTGAAAGTGGACTCTTTGGCATAGCCCTACTCAAACCATATGGACTATTTGGCCTGCGAGGGGCGGACCCAGTTTCGCACGCTATGTTGTGGAGCATGGTGGTAAATGTAGGAGGGTATGTAATAGCCTCATTATTGAGCCGGCAAAGCGTCATTGAGCATAGCCAGGCCACTCTCTTTGTCGACGTGTTTAAACATTCAAGCGAAGGCGACCGCAGCGCAGCCCGTTTTTGGCGCGGCAGCGCGTCCGTTACGGCCCTGCGCTCGCTATTAGGCCGTTTTTTGGGACCGGCCCAGTCCGAGGACGCCTTTGCCCAGTATGCCCGTCAACATGACTTAAACTGGTCTCAAAAGACCGAGGCTGATGCAGAATTGGTTGATTTTGCCGAAAAGCAACTGGCCGGTACAATTGGCGCATCCTCGGCCCGGGTTATGGTTGCTTCGGTGGTTAAAGAAGAAACGCTCAGCGTTGAAGAAGTTATGGATATTTTGGATGAAACTTCGGAAGTAATTGCTTATAGCCACCAGTTAGAGCAAAAATCACGAGAGTTAGAGGCAGCAACAGCGGAACTGCGAGCAGCCAATGAGCAGCTTACAGAATTGGATCGACTTAAAGATGATTTTATGTCAACTGTAACTCACGAACTACGAACTCCATTGACTTCTATCCGAGCATTTTCAGAGATTTTGTGCGATAACCCCGATTTGGAAAGAGACCAACGGGGTCGATTTTCCGGCATTATTCTCAAAGAAAGCGAAAGATTGACCCGTTTAATCAATCACGTTCTTGATTTATCTAAAATCGAGTCGGGCAAGATGGAGTGGACGCTATCTGACATTGATTTGAGAGAAGTAGTGGAGGAGGCGCTTACTGCCACCGGTCAGTTGTTTCAGGAAAAGGATATTCAGCTTGAGGTGGATTTACCCAATAATGTGCCCTCAATTACCGCCGACCGGGACCGGATTATGCAGGTTATGCTCAACCTGTTGTCAAACGCTATTAAATTCTGTGATAGCAAAGCAGGTTGGGTGGCAGTCCGCTTAAAAATAAAAACAGATATAATGCAAGTTGATGTTAGCGACAATGGGCCGGGCATTCGTCCCGAAGACCACGACATTGTCTTTGAAAAATTCCGGCAGGTTGGCAATACCTTAACTGAAAAACCTCAGGGAACCGGTTTAGGTTTACCTATTTGCCGCCATATTGTTACCCATTTTGGGGGCAAGTTGTGGGCAGAAAGCGAACCGGGGCATGGAGCAACCTTCTCTTTTACGTTGCCGCTTAAATTACAGGCGACAGATGGCGAGCGGGTTGGGAGCAACGGTCAATCTCAAATTTAACATTCCCAAGTTATCTTGCCCTTGTTTTTTAAGATGACATCTACTGAGCCAGAAAAAAATGGAGGAAACTATTATGATGCAAAGAAGTATTTTTAGGACATTGCTTGGCGCCAGTCTTATAGGCGTTGCCGGTGTTAGTCTGGCAGCCGGTATTCTTCCCACTATAATTTCCTGGCTTTTTGGGATAAATTCCTTTCAAGTAATGTTAAAAATTAGAGCCTTTATTATGCCAATTGCTCTGTTGTGGGGGGTAGGCGGCGGCATTATAGGCTGGCGGGGGGGAGGCTATACCGGAGCGCTGGTAGCCGGTACTTGTGGCTTGGTATCGGGGTTGATATTGGGCGCGTTTATAAATGGTTGGAACTTGCCGTTAATTAGCGCAAGTGTATTAAGTGGATTGATTTATGGCGGATTTGGAGGGCTAATTATAGGTAGAGCCTTTCCAAAGTCGGTTAATGAGGCTTAATAACGGGATATAAACGTAATGACAAAAAAAATTTTAATTGTTGACGATGAAATCAACATAGTTATATCTATGGAGTTTTTAATAAAGCAAGCAGGTTATGAGTTGGAAATTGCCCGGAATGGAGAAGAAGCGCTAGAAAAAGTAGCCGCTTTTGAGCCGGATTTAATCCTGCTTGATGTAATGATGCCAAAAATTAACGGCTTTGAAGTGTGTCGCCGTGTACGCAAGAATCCGGATTGGCAGGGCATCAAAATTATTATGCTTACAGCCAAAGGGCGCGAGGTAGAAGTGGCTAAGGGGTTGGCATTGGGCGTTGATACCTACATTATCAAACCTTTCTCTACCAAAGAGTTAATGGCAGAAATAAAACATATTTTGGGTGAATAATGGATCGTCAAGGACTTGAGCTGTTCCTGGCACTTATTGGTATATTTATATTTCTGCTGGGGGGAATTCTGGCCTGGCTTCTTCTGCCCTGGCTAAGTAGGGAACAGTTAATTGTTGCAGTGGCGCTGGCGGTGCTACTAATGGGCGGACTTGGCTTTGTTCTCAGTGTTCTCTACCAGAACTATGTTGTTGGCACCAAACGGCTGGCTGAAGAAATAGGCGTTATTATGGCTGCTAACCCGGCTCATCGAGTGAAACCAGAGGGGCTGGCCAGCATAAAAGAGTTAGCCACTTCCATCAACATCTTTGCCGACCGCTTTCAGGCCGTATTAGACAACCAGGCAGTCCAAATTGAGCAAGCCCAGGCCGGTATGGCAGAGGAGAGAACCAGGTTGGCCGCCCTGATGTCCGAGTTGACTCAGGGGGTACTGGTCTGCAATATCGAGGGACGGATTCTACTTTACAATAACCGCGCAAAACAGTTATTGGGGCAGATATTGGGCAGTCCGTGGGCCGATAAAGCCAGCGGTTTTGTCGGGCTGGGACGTTCTATTTTTGGCTTGATTGATCGAAACGCCATTACCCATGCGTTGGAAGACCTGGATTATCGTCAGGAAAAACAGAATGCCAATTTGGTTTCCCAATTTGTAACAACGGCCACTAATGGTCAGCTAATTCGGGTACATCTAGCCCCGGTTTTAACCGTGCAACAAGAGATTAACGGCTTTGTTTTGACTTTAGAAGATATTACCCGGCAAAGCCGAACCAGTAACCGTAGAGATATGTTGTTGCAAGCTCTGACCGAGGGAGTTCGAGCCTCTCTGGCCAATATTCGGGCGGCAATTGAAACCATTGAACAGTTCCCGCAAATGGAATCGGCTAAACTGAACCAGTTGAGAAATATTATCCATGAAGAATCGTTAACCTTAAGCTCCAGATTAAACCAGGCCACAGCCGAATACGCTACAGATTTAAAAGCCGACTGGCAATTAGAAGAGATGCTGGATAGCGATCTTCTCTGGGCTGTTCAGCGCAGACTTGAAGATAAACTGCAAGTTAAAACCACGGTAGAGGAACTGGAAGATAATTTGTGGCTAAAGGTAGATAGTTACTCTATAGTGCAGGCTATGACGTATATTATGCGCCGGCTTAAAACCGATTTTGGTATTGAGGAAGTATGCCTTCGACTCAAGAAAAGCGGGCATTTGGCCGCTTTTGATCTGGCCTGGCATAATGGAATGATAGATATGGATACGTTATGGGCATGGCAAAACCAGAGCCTGTCAACCGATGGGGAGGGGTCTTCTTTAACCCTGAGAGAAGTGGCATAACGTCACGGCGGCGAGGTGTGGTGTCAGGCGGATAAAAGCACAAATATGGCTTATTTTCGACTCCTGTTGCCCACCACAGAACCCAAGCGAGTTCAGCGTTATGCGCGCGCTGTCCAGAGCAGTCGCCCTGAATATTATGACTTTGATCTGTTTAGCCAGCCGGGCCAAACGCCAGAACTGGACCAACGTCTACTGACTGAACTGACCCATACCGTTTTTGATACTGAGACAACGGGCCTGGATCCATCCGGGGGGGATGAAATCATCTCTATTAGCGCCGTCCGTATGGTTAATGGCCGGTTACTGCGACAAGAAGTTTTTGATCAATTGGTTGATCCCAAACGACTGCTATCGCGGGACTCCGTCAAGATTCATGGTATCTCGCCCGAGATGCTGGAGGGTCAACCGACAATTGAGCAAGTGTTGCCCGTATTCTCTAAATTTGCCGAGGGTACGGTTTTGGTGGCCCATAATGCCGCTTTTGATATGCGGTTGCTGCAACTGAAAGAAGCAAAAACCGGGATCAAATTTACCAACCCGGTTCTTGATACATTGTTGCTTGCGGCAGTTATATACCCTAATCGGACGGAACATAGTTTGGAAACGATTGCCGAACATTTGGGTATCAACATAATTGGACGCCATACCTCTTTAGGCGATGCAATTGTAACCGGGGAGATTTTCCTCAAACTCATCCCGGTATTAGCCGAAAAGGGTATTGTTACCCTGGAAGATGCTCGTAATGCCGCTCAAGAAACATATTACGCTCGCCTCAACTATTGATGGGGAGCATAAATATCAGTTATCCCGAATTATTGAAAAGAAACAAAACTCTTATAAAAAACTTTTACAATTAAGGAGGTTGAATTAAGTAGAATGAGCTATAAAGAGGTCTATAAACAATCCATTGAGTCCCCGGAAACGTTCTGGGCCAATGTAGCCGAAGATGTCCAATGGTATAAAAAATGGGACAAGGTACTTGACGATTCAAATAAGCCTTTTTACCGCTGGTTTGCCGGCGGTGAGATGAACAGTTGCTACAACGCGCTTGATTACCACGTTGAAAACGGTCGCGCCGACCAACTGGCCCTTGTTTACGATAGCCCTGTGACCGACTCAATCAAACGGTTTACGTATAGGGAGTTGCTGGATGAGGTGGCCCGCTTTGCCGGCGTCTTGGCCGGTCAGGGCGTTGAAAAAGGCGACCGGGTTATTCTTTACATGCCTATGGTCCCCGAAGCGGTCATTGCTATGCTGGCTTGCGCCCGGATTGGGGCGGTTCACTCTGTTGTTTTTGGCGGTTTTGCCGCCAATGAGCTGGCGACTCGTATTGACGACGCCAAGCCGAAGGCAATAGTCTCCGCTTCTTGCGGCATTGAGGTTACACGCGTCATATCGTATAAACCGCTGCTCGACAAGGCAATTGAGCTTGCTGCGTATAAACCCGAGAAATGCATCATCCTGCAACGTCCTCAACTGGAAGCCACAATGGTTGAAGGGCGAGATTTTGGTTGGGCTGAGTTGATGGAAAAAGCGGAACCGGCCGATTGTGTTTCCCTGGCCGCCACCGATCCCCTTTATATTCTCTATACCTCCGGCACCACGGGCGTTCCTAAAGGCGTGGTGCGAGACAACGGCGGCCATCTTGTCGCCCTAAAGTGGAGTATGAAATACATCTACGGAGTTGAACCGGGCGATGTTTATTGGGCCGCCTCCGACGTGGGTTGGGTTGTGGGACACTCTTACATTGTTTATGCCCCCCTCTTCCACGGCTGCACAACTATCCTTTACGAGGGCAAGCCTGTTGGCACCCCGGACCCCGGAGCTTTTTGGCGTGTTATCTCCGATCACGGCGTTAACGTTTTGTTTACCGCTCCTACCGCCTTCCGGGCCATCAAACGCGAAGACCCCAAAGGCGAGTATGTTGGCAAGTACGATCTGAGCAAATTCCGCGCCTTGTTCCTGGCCGGCGAGCGTTGTGATCCCGATACGCTACACTGGGCCGAGGACCAGCTTAAAGTGTCTGTTATTGACCACTGGTGGCAAACAGAAACCGGCTGGCCGATTGGGGCCAATTTTGCCGGTTTGGAGATGTTCCCGGTAAAGCCTGGTTCTGCCAGTTTGCCGGTTCCGGGCTATAATGTGCAGGTATTGGATGAGGACCATAACGAAGTGTCCGCCGGTCAAATTGGGGCCATTGTTATCAAGCTTCCCCTGCCGCCCGGTTGCCTGCCAACCTTATGGAATAACGACGAGGGATATCAGAACTCCTATCTCCGCGCGTTTCCCGGCTATTACATCACCGCAGATGCGGGTTACAAAGATACGGACGGTTATCTCTGGATCATGAGCCGCACCGACGATATCATCAATGTGGCCGGGCATCGCCTCTCTACCGGGGCTATGGAAGAAGTGCTGGCCGCCCATCCCGACGTGGCCGAATGTGCGGTCATCGGCGTGAATGATGAACTCAAAGGAGAAGTTCCGTTGGGTACCGTAGTTCTTAATGCCGGCGTAGAGCGGGATAAGGATGAAATTGTTAAAGAAGTTATCAAGATGGTGCGGGAAAAGATTGGCCCTGTGGCGTCCTTTAAAATAGCAACCGTGGTCAAGCGCCTGCCCAAGACCCGGTCGGGCAAGATTTTGCGGGGTACAATGAAAAAAATTGCCGACGGAGTCGAGTATAAAATGCCGGCCACTATTGATGACCCGGTAATCCTGGACGAAATTGCGGAAGACCTGGCCGCGTTAGGCTATCCGCACAAGTAGGTAAAAGGTAAATATCTACTTTTACCCCATTACTTCAAAAGGTATTAAATAAGGCTCGGCAATTTGCCTGGCCTTATTGTGTTTCTTTCAAGATGAATGGATACGGTGGGTTAGACAACAACTCAGAATGTTGGTAATATAATCCCATATGAATTTGCTGCTTGAAGTAGAAACGTCCCAAACAGAGATAGAGGCTGCCCTGCGTATTCAAACCCTGGGCGGTTTCCGTATTTGGCGTGGAGATGTTGAGATTACCCCGGCTGTGTGGGGGCGAGAAAAAGCCTTACATCTGTTTCAGTTCTTTGTGACTATGCGCTTGCAGGTTTTACGCCTGCACAAAGAACAAATCATTGATCGACTCTGGCCTGAACTTGTGCAGGAAGATGGCGACCGGGATTTTAAAGTGGCCTTGCATGGGGTCAATAAGGCCCTTGAACCGGACCGAAAACCCCGCACTGAACCTCGCTTTATCCGGCGCTATGATTTAACTTACGGCCTCAGTTTGGAGGATGTCTGGATTGATGCCGTTGCCTTTGAAGATTTAATTACCTCGGCTAATAAAATTTTGGCAGACGACCGGGAAATAGCGATTTCCCGGTACCGGCAAGCTCTGGCGTTATTTAAGGGCGATTACCTGCCCGAAAGACGATACGAGGATTGGAGCAGCGTCGAACGGGAGCGGTTGCAGGTGCTTGCTTTAAATCTAATGACTGCCCTGGCCGGTTTGCTGTTAGAGCAGAATCCATTAGAAAGTATCCGTCTCACGCAGCGGGTACTGGCTATTGATCCGGTTTGGGAAGACGCCTATCGCATCCAGATGCGGGCTTATATGGCTCAGGGTAACCGGCCACTGGCGATACGAACTTACCGGCGATGTGTCAAGGTTTTAGAGGATGAGTTAGGAATCGGCCCGTTGCCGGAAACGCAGGCGCTATATGAGCAGATTAGGGGCCAAAGTTAGCCAAAAAAATACGCGCCAATATCCCTTAAAAAGGATTGGCGCGTACTTAGCAATGCAACCAGCATTAGAAGGTGTTTCTTAAATCGTGTAGACCGGACCGCAGAGGTTTCTGAAGCCGATTTTAACTGTAAGTCAGGTTTATAACCGGGGCAAATTCGCTTAAAAATGTCTCGCAGAAAACCTCTGCGGTCTTTAAGAAACACGCTCTTAGGTTGAAATTGACGGTTAGGATGAGGTAGGTGAGCAGATAGACGTGAGGTTGAGCTTGTCATTGAAACTTGTTTGGTGTCTGTTCAGGTATCAGTGGATGATGGATTAGGAAGCGTTGTGAGGAGATTTATCAAGCAAGATTTTGCGGCATCGCCATGTTTAATATACCATGTTTTTTAGCCATAGAGTGTCCCAAAAGAGACCCATTTTTGGGACACTTTATTTGCGCCTTCATCACCAAAAAGGATTATTTGATACTTGTCCGGCAGCACAGTATAATTAGGGCTAAATACTTTGGCTTTAAACGTTTGCAATCAGGAGTGGTTCAATGAAGACAGTTGAAACAATGCCTGCGAATAACTTAAAAGAGCTTCTCCAGAATTTCCCTCTCACAAAAAAAGAAGTGGCCGAGTTTTGCCAAAAGTGGCAGGTTACTGAATTTGCCCTTTTTGGCTCAATTTTGCGAGATGACTTTACTCCCAATAGTGATGTAGATATATTGGTCACCTTTGCCCCCCAAGCCGGACGAAGTTTGTTTGATTTGATACAAATGCGTGACGAACTGAAACAGCTGTTGGGCCGCAAGGTAGATGTTTTAACCAAGCAATCGGTTGAGCAAAATCATAATTGGCTTAGAAAACAAAACATACTCAACAGCGCCCAGGTGATTTATGTTTCATGATGATGAAACTCTTTTGGATATTGCCCAGGCCGCCAAGCTGGTTTTAACTTTTAAGCAAGATGTGGATGAGCTTACTTTTTACGATGACATTAAAACACAGTCAGCTATCTTGCACCAACTTCTAATTATGGGTGAAGCGGTAAAACGGTTATCTATGCCGTTTCGCGATGCCCATCCTGAAATCGACTGGAAATCCATTGCAGGCTTACGAGATGTCCTCATTCATGCTTATAATACCGTTGATATAGAATTGGTTTGGGAAATTGCCGACGCGCATGTTCCTAAACTACTGAACCAACTTGAACCGTTATTGCCACGAAAAAAAGAGTAGCCCCCCGTTTCATTAAGTCTCCGCTTATCCGTTGTTTTATCCCCCTCTGTCGTAACTGGCTTGTAACTCATCCGTAACTGCGCCCTGTTACAATATCCCCGTAACTGAGAAAGTGATAACCATGACCAAAACTCACAATATAGCCTCGTTTGTGCTGCGCTTTACCCAAGAATTGTGGCAAGATATGCAGGGCGAACCCCACGTCCGGTGGCGCGGGCATATTCGTCATGTGCAGGGCGACGAAGAAGACCGCTTTACCGACTTTGCCGAGGCCGTCGCTTTTATTCAACGTTATCTAACCCAACTCACTTTAGACTCATTAGCTGGAGATGAAAGTATGAGCCAGGAGAAGGTTTTTCAGGAAAGCTTTAAATTATGGGAGCAGTTTGCCTCAAGCTATACCGATATGATGGCTGAAGCAATGGAACAGACCATCAAGCAATCTGAGGCATTTAAAGAGCAGGTTGATCAGGCTACAGAAAAAGCATTTAATGCCTGGCAACTGCCTTCGCAGCCGGGACAAGAAAAGGTTCTTGACGCGCTTGAGAATCTTCAAAATCAAATACAAACCCTAACTGACAGGGTCGAAAAGTTGGAAAAGGAATTGCAACAAAAGAAGAAGTAGGAAGTAAGGAGTATGAAGTAAGGGGAATGTAGTTACTCCCTACTCCCTACTTCCTACTTCTTACTCCCTGGTATTTCCAGAGAGAAAGATTTAGCTTTAAGGACTCAATTTCTGAGCCGATAAAAATAAAGGAGATTTACAATGGCAACAGCAACTAAAGCAAAAAATAATGGCAAGGTCGCCGCAGAGTCTATGGCCGATGTAGCCGGCAAAGTTACCCAGGAGGCCAAGGCCGTTACCGATACTCTGTTTGATGTAACCAGCAAGGCTGCTAAAGAAACCAAAGCAGTTTTGGACGCCCAGCAAAAAATGCTACAGGATAGCTTTGATATGTGGCAAAAGCACAACCAAACTTATCTTGATTTTGTCATCGGGGCGACCCAGCAAAGCGTGGAAGAGTCTTTGGCTCTTCACGAGCGTGTAAGCCAGATTGCGGAAAGCAACTGGAAGAAAGCTGATGAGCTAGTGGCGGCAGAGCAAGCCGTTGCTCTGGAGACAACCGAAGCATTCTGGGCCCGGTCGCAGGCCGCGTCTGAGCGAATTGCCAAGTTATTTACCCCTGTTTGGTTCAAATAAACTCACACCGTTTTTTAGGAAGAGGCGCTGCCGGCGACTCTTCCTGTTTTTTAAATTAAGCTGCCCGGAATTTTGGACAGACAGGAGGGATTTGGGGGGACGCCCCCCAAGCCCCCCGCCCTCAAATTCTATTTTCTGGAGAGAAAGTATGCGTCTTAAAGATAAAGTTGCTGTTATTACCGGCGGCGGTCGCGGTATTGGACGGGCCACAGCCTTACAATTTGCTCAGGAAGGCGCCATTGTTGTTGTCGCCGATATTGAACTGGATATGGCTAAGACTGTGGTTAACGAGATTGGGCTAAATGGCAGTCAGGCCCAAAAGACTGTTGCCGAGGCGATAGCTGCGCCCAATGGCGGCGCTAAAACTGTGTCTGAAAAGACAATTGCCGGCGCCGGGCAGGCTCTGGCTATTCAAGTTGACGTAACCGATCAAAAATCTGTTGAGGCAATGGTTAAAACTACAATCACGCGCTTTGGCCGGATTGATGTCCTCATCAATAATGCCGGTATTGTTCGTGATGCTCAACTGGTCAAAATGACCGAAGAAACCTTTAATGCCGTTATTGAGGTCAACCTAAAAGGCGTATTTATTTGCGCCCAGGTTATTGCGCCGGTTATGGTTGAGCAAGGGAGCGGGGTCATTCTCAACTCGTCGTCAATAGTAGGGACTTATGGAAATTTTGGTCAAACTAACTATGTTGCCAGCAAGTCCGGGGTGGTTGGTATGACCAAGGTATGGGCGCGGGAACTGGGGCGAAAAGGCATTCGCGTTAATGCCATTGCTCCCGGTTTTATCAATACCCGGATGATGGACGGTATTCCCGACAAGGTAATGGACCAAATATTAGCCCGCGTTCCCCTAAAGCGTCTGGGAGAACCTGAAGATGTAGCCAACGCTTTTGCCTGGCTGGCTTCAGATGAAGCCTCTTACATAACGGGACATGTGCTTGCGGTTGATGGCGGCACCGTTGTTTAAGACTGTAAGTAGTAACCTGAGACTATAGGGATAAACCTTCCTGGAAGATGTTTGATCGACTTGCCAGACGAGCAACTTTGGCCTAAAATCTGACCTTCAGGGAAGTTTTTGTTTATACCCAGATTTCATAGGCAAATGCGCCGGTATAGGAACAGGCCCGCATAGTTTAAAACTAAGTAATGAGAATTAAATAACTGTCCCTCAACGTTGTAATTGGTAAATGGTAATTGGTTATTAAGCCAATCCCTAATTACTAATTACCATTTACTGCGCTCTGAAATGAGACAGTTATTTAATCCCGATTCCTAACTATAGAAACGGAGAAAAAGTTATGCCAGACGCTTATATTG
>JAJRVO010000081.1 GCA_024277275.1 Chloroflexota bacterium | reverse complement strand
GAGCGTGTTTCTTAAAGACCGCAGAGGTTTTTTGCGAGATATTTTCAAGCGAATTTGCCCCGATTATGACCCTAACTTACGGTTAAAATGGGCTTTAGAAACCTCTGCGGTCTGGTCTACACGATTTAAGAAACACCTTCTTAAATTTTTGGAAGTTTTTATGGATTCAACCGTAACTCAAGCAATATTTCAGGATCGAAGAATCACTTACGTTATAACCGACCACCACCTAAAGATAGTGGAGGTAAATGATGTTGTGGGCATCTTTTCTGATAATGGTTATGAGTCTGTTTTGGGAAGCTCTCTGCTAAAATTGGTGCCTGAATTAATTGGCAGCGAAGCGGTACTGGACGATATCCTGGCCGGAGAAGTGCCTCGCTTTGAGTTACCGTGGATTAACCTTGAGATGATCCGGGGACAAACCATTTATCTGACCCTGGTCAATCTACCCTGCCGGGATCAAATGGGGCAAATTACGGGCCTTATTCACCTGGTGCAAGACGTCACAGAGACCGGAGAAATTCATCAACAGGTGGCCCAACATCGCAACGAGTTACGCTTGTTGCAAGACAAACTGACCCGTCAAAATTTAGAGTTGACTACGGCCAATAATGAACTTCGACGCCTGGATGAAATAAAATCAGTTTTTATCTCTACAGCGGCGCATGAGCTTAAAACCCCGCTGGCTTCTGTTAAGGGCTTTATAGAGGTTCTTCTGGATGAAGAAGATGACGATCCATTAACCAAGAGGCAGCGTGATTACCTGGAGATTGTTGAGCGTAGCGCCGATCGTCTGGTCTCTATCATCAATGATCTGCTTGACGTTACCCGGATTGAAGTCGGACGCATTGAGTTGACCTTGCAACCCGAAAACCTGGCTGCATTAATAGAAACCGTGGCCGCTGAATTTAAACCGCAAATTGGAGCCAAAAGGCAACGCCTGACCCTGCACGCCCAACCTAACTTGCCTTATGCTTTGTGTGATAAAAATAGAACCGCGCAAATTATTAGTAATTTAATAAACAACGCCGGCAAATACACGCCTGAGGAAGGTTTGATTACTGTTAGCCTAACCCTGGCCGAAGAAGAAGGGTTGCTTCAAGTTGCGGTAAAAGATAATGGGATAGGTATCCCAGCCGAAGATCACTCCAAATTATTCCGGCGTTTCTTTCGAGCCAGTTCCGCCTCTGCATCAGGGTCCGGCGGCACTGGCCTGGGCCTGTATATTGCCCATTCGCTGGTTGAGCTGCACGGCGGACGCATCTGGTTTGAGAGCAAGCCAAAAAAGGGCAGCGTTTTTTACGTAACTTTCCCCATTGCCGGTAATCCGGTTACGGCCTCCGATAGTGAGGACTCAGCCCTGAGTTAACGTATTACCTAACCGTTCAGACCTCCGAGGTTTTAGCTGCTTAGTGACCGTCCAAAAATAACTTCCCGTTTTAGGAGTCAAAAAGTACACTTTTTGACTCCTTTTGCAGGAACTTATTTTTAGCTGATTACTTAATTTGTCCATAAAGGATGAAACAAACGGTAAAATCCGATCAAGACCCTTGTAGGTGGAAACCTCGGAGGTCTTTTGCCTCACCCTCAGAACTTAGTTTTAAACAACAGATTTGGTTTAATAAAGCACTCGGTACAGTTGGGTTGATTGGCTTTTGCCCTTAAATACCATTGGGGGAAGCGACTCGACGGCAATGGTATCATCAAGTTGATCGTATGTTGAGCGGCCAATCCAGATTTGAGTGGCGGGAACGGCTCCGGTAATCCGCGCGGCCAGGTTAACGGCGTCGCCGGTGGCAGTGTAACTATATCGCTTGTACGCGCCAATATTACCAATCAAAGCTGTTCCGGTGTTAATTCCCACCCCAAAATAGAGGCAGGGTTCTTTGGGTGGTCGTTGAGCCTGGTAAGCCATAACAGCCTGTTGTAAGGCTGCCCCGGCTTTTGCGGCATACAACGCATGAGCGGGTTGATCGCAAGTCATATTAAAAATGGCTATTACATTGTCGCCCTGAAATTGAGTAATAGCGCCGTCAAAATCCTCTATAGCTCTGCTAACAACACCCAAATATTCATTTAGAAGCTGAACCACTTGTCCAGGAGATAATTTCTCGGAAAGGGGAGTAAAATCTCTTACATCGGCAAATAGAATTGAAACTTCGCGCAGTTCTCCGCCTAGCTCCAGTTGTAATTCGCCTTTTAACAAAGCGTCGGCCACATTTGGCGACAGGTAATGACGCAGGATATAATCTAACCGATAACTCAAATCGGCCAGCCTGCGTTGAGCCATACGAAGTTCATTGCGATTTTGGGTTAACTCTTGCAAATATTGACCTTGCTCGGTTACATCTGTTAGCAATACGGTTAAGGCAGTATCAGAGTCTGACTGGTCAGAAATGACGGTAAGCGTTAGATAACGGGGTTTGCCCGTTGTTGTTGCGCTTCGATTGATGTTCTCCAATCGAAAGAAGGGTTGTTTTCCCTGGCGCACGTCCTCTATTTCGGTTTCCTGTCCAAAAAACTCCGGCAGCGCGTCAAGTAAAGCCATGCCTGCCAAATTACTTTCCTCAGATAAGAGCCA
This sequence comes from Chloroflexota bacterium, assembly GCA_024277275.1. Lineage (GTDB taxonomy): Bacteria > Chloroflexota > Anaerolineae > 4572-78 > J111 > JAJRVO01. The sequence goes on along the minus strand of JAJRVO010000081.1, from coordinate 507 downwards.
TTTAGAAAATAGCGAGTCGTGTTCAATAATGTGTCCTGTTGAGTTTACCTGGGCGTATGTTGTTTTTAATCCGGCTAATGCGGCCTGAGTAAAGTGCGGGTTCATATCTCCATATCTCACTTTGGCGTCAATATGTCCTGTCCTAAAGTGTGGAAGAGAGTTTCAACGTTCTCGCCGGTTTTGGAGCTGCTGACAAAGTGTGGCGCTTGAAATTCATTGGACACAACTGCCAAATCTTCAAAAGCAACTACAAGATCGTCTATCAAGTCTACTTTGTTGCCTACAATAACCAGGGGTGCATTAGCGTTGATACTCCAAAAATCATGAACGTAGCGCGTTATAGCCTGGAAGGTGTCTTGTCGGGTGAGATCGCAGACTATTATGGCTCCGGCTGCTCCGCGATAGTAGCTGCTCATCATCCTGTCAAACTTTTCACTGCCGGCCAGGTCCCAGATAAGCATAGTCATGCCGACACTCTCAGTCTCTTTTTGGAGAGTGATGGCTTTT
>JAJRVO010000784.1 GCA_024277275.1 Chloroflexota bacterium | reverse complement strand
CAATTTTTGATAGATCAAGAATGTCGTTAATAAGGGTTAACAGGTGTTCGCCGCTTTGTTGAATTATATCCAGGCCATCTTGCTGTCTATCGGTTAATGAGGTTTCGTGCTTAAGGATTTGAGTATAGCCTAAAATGCCGTTGAGGGGGGTGCGTAATTCATGGCTCATAGTAGCCAGGAAAGTGCTTTTGGCCTGATTAGCCTGTTCGGCTGATTCTTTGGCTTGTTGAGCTTCGTCAAACAGGCCGGCATTTTCAACCGCGCTGGCAGCGGCAGCCGCAATTGGCTCTAATAACGTCAAATCGTCCGTGGTAAAACGACCAACGTTGACGTCGGCCAGATTGAGAACTCCGGTTACTTTGCCTTTAGACAGTAGGGGGATACTAAGCAAGGAACGCAACTCTAAACTGAGTGTGTCATCTGTCCCCTTAAAGTGTTTTTCATCAGTCCAGATATCTGCCACAATTAAAGATTTACCATCTTGCATCGCCTGGCCCACAAACCCTTGTCCCGGAGCCAGACGGCGGCCAAGAATTGTATCGCTACCGGGGCCGATGGCGCGCCGGCAAATCAGTTCGCCCGTTTCCGGCGCAAGCAGCCACAACGAGGTGGCGGCGATGTTTAATAGCCGGCGCATTTCTCCCAGAACGGTTTGGAGAACCTGATCCAGCTCAAGGGTAGAGCTAAATGTTTGGCTGACCCGGTTTATCAAAGATAGGTCGCGGCTGCGCTGCCGTAACGCTTCTTCCGCCTGTTTGCGCTGGGTGATGTTTTTGCTGGTAGCAACAAAGTGGGTGATATTTCCTTGCTTATCCCTGATAGGGCTGATGGCCTCTTCTGCATAATAGTAGGTTCCGTCTCGCTTCTTGTTTTTGAACACGCCCCAAAAAACCTGCCCGGCAAGAATGGTGTTCCACAAGCGCTTATAAAACTCTTCATCGTGATAGCCAGACTTGAGAATGCGCGGCGTTTCATTAATAACTTCTTCTTTGCTGTAGCCGGTCAGTTTCTCGAAGGCGGGGTTTATGTACTCAATTTTGCCGTTTACGTTGGTGATGGTTACGGTGTCTGCTGTTTGTTCAACCACCTGCGAGAGTTTTTTCAGGATTTCTTCCGCTTGTTTGCGCTCGGCAATTTCCTGTTGAAGCTGTTGGTTGGCTGTTTGCAATTCCCCGGTGCGTTGGGCCACCAGTTGTTCCAGATTCTCAGAGTATTGTTGCAATCTGTCGGCCATCTCGTTAAACGTGGCCGCCAGTTGACCAATCTCGTCGGGGCCGGCATAGGATACGCGATGCCCCAGGTCTCCGGCGCGCAGGGCGAGGGCTGCTTTGCCAATTTGTTCCAACGGAGTGACCAGCCAGTTAGCCAGGTAACGGGCAACAACAATGGCCAGGGCCAACACAACAAAATTGGCCAGGATGATTAGCGTCCAGGCGCGCGCAATTTGGTTTGTCAGTTCGGCTTCTTCAATCTCGACCAGCAGCCCCAGGTTTGCTTCCGGTAGCCAGCGATACGCGCCTAACACGCTAACAGCGCGGGCGTCCAGATAAATATCGCTGCCGTTTTGCCCGGCTATAGCGCGACTCACGCCTTCGCTTTTGGCAATTGTGCGCAGGGGGGACCCTTCCGTTTCTGCCGGCAGGGTGGCATAAAAGCCGTTGGCGTCCACCAGATAAGTTCGACTGGTCTGGCCCAACCCGGCGTGATTATTGAGGATAACTTGCAGGTCTGCCAGGTTCATTTCTACGGCTACCACGCCCACCAGTTTGCCGCTTTTCCTTGTCTCAGGGACTTGATTTTGCACCGGGGCGCTAACGTATAGCGCCGGCGTTTCACCATTGGCGGCATAGGTTGCCAGGCTAATATGCAAACCTTGCCGGCCTCCTTGAAAATAATCCTCATTTTCCCGCTTGCGGAATTCTTCCGTTTGGTTAGTGGAGAACAAAACCTGGCCGCTAACCGGGTGCAGCAAAGAAACCGATTTCACGTTAGGAAAATCATTGGTAAGCGCCTTGAACTGGGCGTGCAAATTGGCCTTAGCCGTGGCGAGGATTTCGGTATTTTGCGGGGATAGGAGCAAAGGAAAACTTTCTTGCACGGCGTGCAAGTTGGTCATTAAACGGGCTTCTTCTCGCCCCTGGTCTAGCCACTGCTGAATTTGGATGGTTTTTAAATCAGCTACCGTCTCTAATTGTTTGGTAGTGCGACGGGTAACGGAATCTCGACTGGCAGGCAGGGCTATGGTAATTATGGCAACCAGGGGGATAAGGGGCAACGCCAGCAAAGTGAGAAACTGGCGCTGACTAAAAGTCAAACGTTTCACAGTTGCATCTCTTAAGCTTATTTCTCGTCCAGTTGTTCAACGCCTTCCCAATTGGGCGGGACGCCATATTGCGAGAAATAGGCTGATCGTTTCAGGTAAATCCAGGCGGCCTGGTCTTGTACGTTGCTTTCTAAAATGCGCTCAAAAAATGGCATAGCTTCAAGAAATTCCTTGCTGTGATAACAGAGCAAGCCTCTTTCAAAATCTTCAAGGGTCTCAAGTTTTAATTCTATAAGGTGTTCCGGGTCGCCGCTAAAGATTTCAAAGACAGAAATAGGCTCTTTTTTGCCTTTTACCTGAAGCCGGTCAAGAAAACGCAGGTGATAGCGGGTCGGTTGGTCAAGATTAAAGAGAGAATTTTGACTAATAATAATAGAGGCTTTATACATTTTAGTCAACCCCTCTATCCGAGAGGCCAGATTGACCGCATCAGAAATGACGGTATTTTCCATACGTTCGGCCTCGCCGATGGTCCCTAACATAAGATTTCCGGTGTGAAGACCAACTCCAATATTAATGGGCCTATAGTTTTGCTGTTGACGATACCTATTATAGCGCAATACTTCTTGTTGCATAGCAATAGCCGCTTGCAAGGCATCGTCGGTTCTTTGCGGAAAGAGGGCCATCAAGGCGTCGCCAATATATTTGTCAATAAAGCCGTGATGTTGCCTGATAATGGGGCTAACCCGTCCCAGGTATGCATTGAGAAAATTAAAATTTTCCTGGGGCGTCATTTGCTCTGATAAACTGGTAAAAGAACGAATATCAGAAAACAGAATAGCCATATCTCGCTGAACCTGGTCGCCTAATTTTACATCAACAATACTTTCTCGCTCTAAATATTGCAAAAATTCGTGGGGCACAAAACGACCATAAGCGGCGTTGATTTTTGCTAACCGGAGGTGCGTTTTAACACGGGCCAAAAGCTCGTTTTTATCAAAGGGTTTGGTCAGGTAATCGTTGGCTCCGGCCTCAAAGCCGGTGATGAGGTCGGAAACCTGATTTTTGGCCGTGAGTAATACAATAGGCAGCTCGTGGTTGGGGTAATGTTTCCGTATTCTATGGCAGACCTCGTACCCTGACATTTTTGGCATCATAATGTCCAGCAGGACAAGGTCTGGCTGTATTTCCTCTAGCGCCTCCAATGCCTCAAAGCCATCAAAAGCCTGAACAATGCCATAGTTGTGCAGTGAGAGGTAGTTGGTTAAGACCTGAACGTTGATTAACTCGTCGTCTACCACCAAAATAGTAAAATCCTTGTTTTTAGCCAATTCCTGGGCCGGTGTAGTCAACATAGCTTCTATATTCGTTGGAACCCTGGCAATGGTTTGACCTGCGCTTGTAATCTGATCTAGCTCTTGAATGTTTTGAGCGCCTTTGTATCGGGGCAGGGTAAAAGTGAAATGAGACCCCTGGTCAACCGTTGATTTTAGGCAGATGGCGCCGCCGTGGAGTTCAACCAATTGTTTAGTAATAGATAGCCCCAGGCCGGTACCGCCAAAGGCGCGGGTGTTTGAGGCGTCTATCTGCTCAAATGATTCAAAAACCGCATCAAATTTATCTGAGGGAATGCCAATACCCGTATCGGACACGGTGATAGCCAGCATATTGTCTTGCACCTCTGCGGATAGAGCGACCTCGCCCGCTTCGGTAAATTTAATAGCATTGCCTACCAGATTATGCATAATTTGGCGTACTCGCTGCTCATCGGCATTGAGCAAAGGTAAATCAGGCTCAATGTGGTTGATAAGTTGCAAGGGTTTTTGACTAACCAGAGGTTGAGATAAGGCCAGTATCACCTCTGCTATGGCGTGCATATCGATAGGCTTAAGATTGAGTTCAAGTCCCTGGTGTTTTAGTTTGGAAAAGTCGAGAATATCGTTGACCAGGTTGGACAATCTACCTCCACTAGAGACAATCATAGAAAGATTATAGATTTGCTCTGACGTTAGCGGCCCAACCGCGCCGTCAATCATAGACGCAGCAATGCCAATAATGCCATTAAGCGGAGTGCGAAGTTCATGAGAGGTGTTGGCTAAAAATTCGTCTTTGAGCATGTCCAGGCGAGACAGGGCCTTATTCTTAGCTTTAAGCTCTTCAGAGTAGGCTTGAATCTCGGCCTCTGCCCGCTTACGTTCGGCCACTTCTTCTTTTAGGATAATGTTGGCCTCGACCAGTTCGGCGGTTCGTTCTGCAACCCGTTGTTCTAACTCATCGTGCGCTTGCTGCAAGGCTTCTTCCGCTTGCTTGCGTTCGGTGATGTTGCGCGAAACAGCGATGATTTCCAGTATCATCCCCTTTTTGGCGTCGCGAATAACCCGATTGGTTGTTTCTAGCCAGATATGGTCGCCGTCTTTGCGGCGGGCACGGTAAGTGATTGTGAAGACCGGAGGCCACTCTTTTATTGGCTTATTGAGTTCCGGAATTGCTTTTAAATCTTCAGGATGAAAGAACTCAAGGGGAGAGTGTCCAATCAATTCTTCAATTTTGCAACCCAGCAGACTGCGACAGGCCGGCGAAACGTAGCGATAAATACCGTCGGGAGTTTGTCTGGAGATCATATCGGTTGAGTTTTTGGCCATTAAGCGGTAACGTTCTCTGCTTTCCCGGAGCGCGTCTTGGACTCGCCGCCGCATTACGTTTTCCTCCTGCAAACGTTTATTCTGCTCCTTAAGATTGTGTTGCAGGTTGCGAACTGTCAAATGGGTGTTGATTCGCGCCAGCAATTCCTTGTAGTTTACGGGTTTGGTGAGGTAGTCCACGGCTCCCAGTTCAAAGCCTTTAACTTTATCTGTTGACTCAGAAAGCGCGGTTAAAAAGATGACGGGGATATCTTTGGTTTCTTTGTTTGCTTTTAAACGACGACAGGTTTCAAACCCGTCTATGCCGGGCATCATAATATCCAAAAGAATGATGTCTGGCCTGGCATGGCCCACAGTTTGGAGGGCGCTTTCGCCATCTTCCGCCACCAATACCTTAAAACCAGACACTTGCAAATAGTTAAATAGCAGGTGCAAGTGTCTGGAGTGTCATCAACCACCAAGATAATATCCTGGTCTTGTGTCATTTGTTGATTTCCCTTAATTTGTTGTTGCATACATTGTAACCAATCTGCTAATATAGCGCCCCTAAATTGTAACACAAAATTGCTTAAAAGTGTTATAGTATTACCTCGCAACATTTGCGTTATCCGCGAGAATCATTTGTTCATTGTTAATTGCTCATTGTTAATTTGCGGCTTGCCGCGCTATGTTTTAGGCCAAATACCCTAATGGTAACTTTTTGCTATGAAGGTGTGGTTGGGATGAACTATTTAACTATGGGGCGATAATCTGAATATTGCTCCATTGAGTTTAATTTGTATAATATCCCTTTGCTTTCAGACACTTATAATTGTAGGTTTTAGGTTACTGCTTAGGCTAGACCTCAAAGGTTTCCAAAACACCTTTGCGACAAGAAGGTTTCCCGTTTGGACCAAAATTTACGCCCAAAAAGGCGTTACAAACCTTTGAGGTCTTAAACTGGGATGCAGACTGGGTAGTAACGGTTTTAGAAAGGATAGATATGAGCAAAAGTAAAGTTGCCGTTTTGCAAACCTCGCCGCGAACAGTTTTGGCCGATTACCACCGGCTAATGAATCTGGCCGGTTATCAGGATGTTGTGGCTAAAGACGCTGATACAGCCTTGAAGATTAACATCTCGTGGCATTTCTTTTTCCCCGGAAGCTCAACCACGCCCTGGCAAATGGAGGGGGTTATCCGGGCTATGAAGCAGGATGGCTACGATAGTGACTTAATCCATGCCTGTCATAATCGCACGGTGGTCATTGACGCCCATCTTGGCGAAAGAGAAAATAAGCAACTTAACGTTGTTGAAGCCCATAACCTGCGAAACATTCACCTTTACGAGGGCGAGGAGTGGATTAATATCCGCGATGCCGTGGGAGACCTGACCGACAAATTTTTATGCCTCAATGAGGTTTATCCCGATGGGTTTCACATCCCCAAAAGATTTATTGGCGAGAATATTATTCATCTGCCCACTGTAAAGACCCACATTTTTACCACTACCACCGGGGCAATGAAAAACGCTTTTGGCGGGTTGCTCAATGAGCGCCGACACTGGACGCATCCGGTCATTCACGAGACGCTGGTCGATCTGTTGATGATTCAAAAGAAAATCCATCGCGGTGTATTTGCGGTGATGGACGGAACGTTTGCCGGCGATGGCCCCGGCCCGCGTTGTATGATTCCGCACGCTAAAAATGTAATCCTGGCCAGCAGCGATCAGGTAGCCATTGACGCAATGGCGGCAAAGATGATGGGCATTGACCCGATGTCGATTAAGTTTATCCGCCTGGCGCATGAGATGGGTCTTGGCTGTGGCGATCCCCGCGAGATTGAAATTGTTGGAGATTTGGAAGCCGCCAATGCAAACTGGAACTTTGCCGGTCCATTTAAAAATATGACCTTTGCCTCGCGGATGCAGCATAAGATTTATTGGGGACCGCTTAAAAAACCAATTGAGTGGTCGCTTAAAACGGTTTTAGCCCCCTGGTCGTACATGGCCAGCATTATTTACCATGATAGTTTGTGGTATCCGCTTAAGGCCAAAAAGAGTATGCAGGCCGTATTAGAGAGCGACTGGGGCTACTTGTTCCGCAATTGGGAAAATTTAACCCCCGATGAACAGGGGTTTCCGGTAGTGGGTGAAGAGGCCGCCGAACTCAAACGGATAGGGTTCCAGGCATTTTTGCGCTCTCTGGGTATTTTGGGTACGGCTCTTAAAGAAGCCCCGGAATTTGCGGCCCATCAGAGAAGATCGGGGTAGTGGCAACTATAAGTGACGGTATGTCATTTTGACCGTAGGGAGAAATCCCTACAGCGACTCTTTTGTCCATCAGATGGCTGGAAAGAAGGCGAATTGGCGTGCTTTTTTATCCGGCGAGCGCATTCTTAATTGTTGCATCGTGGGGGTTTCTCGTCGTAAACTCCTCAAAATGACATGAGGGTGAATAGTTACACCAAAAATTAAAATGCCTGGCAATTTTGCCAGGCATTTTTTATGCTATTAACTACTTGGCGGAATTTATTCCGTTACTTCCCCACTTTGGGGGCGGCGGCTTTGATCTCGTCGGCGACGCCGTCCTCAAACTGCTTGAAGTTTTCAAGGAACATCTGGGCTAATCTATTGGCTTGTTTGTCGTAGGCTTTGCCGTCGGTCCAGGTTTTCTTGGGGATGAGGACTTCGGGCGGAACACTGGGGCAGGTAGTAGGCACTTCAACGCCAAAGATGGGGTCTTTAATAAATTTGACATTGTTCAGACGACCATCCAGAGCGGCGTGAACCATAGCACGGGTGTAGATAATTTCCATACGGCGGCCTACGCCGTATGGACCACCGCTCCAGCCGGTGTTTATTAGCCACACTTTGGCGTTGTGTTTGGCAATTTTCTTGCCCAGCAAGTCGGCATATACGCCGGGGTGTTGGGCCATAAAGGGCGCGCCAAAACAAGCGCTAAAGGTAGCTTGCGGTTCGGTAACGCCGCGCTCGGTGCCGGCCACTTTTGCAGTGTAGCCGGAAATGAAATGGTACATTGCCTGTTCCGGGGTGAGCCGGGAAATGGGAGGCAGTACGCCAAAAGCGTCGGCCGTGAGAAAAATTACATTTTTGGGATGCCCTTTGCCCAACCCATCCAGCGCGGCGTTGGGAATGTAGTCGATGGGGTAAGAGGCGCGGGTATTCTCAGTCAGCGATCCGTCATCCAGGTCGGCATGGCGAGTAAAGGGATCGATGATTACGTTTTCCAGGATGGTGCCAAAGCGGCGGGTGGTGGCGTAAATTTCCGGCTCCGCTTCCGGCGAGAGACGGATGACCTTGGCGTAGCAGCCGCCTTCAAAGTTAAATACGCCGTTGTCGCTCCAGCCATGTTCGTCGTCGCCAATCAAGGTACGGGAAGAATCGGCGGAGAGAGTGGTTTTGCCGGTGCCGCTTAAACCAAAGAAGAGGGCCGTATCGCCTTCGGGGCCAAAATTGGCCGAGCAGTGCATTGGCATTACGTTTTTAAAGGGAAGCTGGTAATTCATTACGGTAAAGATTGATTTCTTGATCTCGCCTGCGTATTTGCTGCCGCCAATAAGCACCAGTTTTTTGCCAAAGTGAACAATGATGAATGTTTCGGAGTTGAGTTGGTCAAGCTCTTTCATTCCATGAAAGCTGGGGCAGTGGATTACCGAAAAGCCCGGCTCAAATTTTGCCTGTTCTTCCTTGGTGGAGTGAATGAACATATTGTGAGAAAAGAGACTGGCAGAGGCTCTTTCGCTGATAACGCGAACCCCCAGCCGGTATTCCGGGTCGGCGCCGGCCCAACAATCTTGCACAAACACGTCTTTGCCTTGCAGGTAAGCCCCCATGCGGCGGTGCAGATCATTAAAACGGTCTTCGGGGATGGAGACATTTACCTTGCCCCACCAGATATGGTCTTTGCTTGAAGGTTCTTCAACAGTAAATTTATCGTTGGGAGAGCGTCCGGTGTGTTGGCCGGTTTCTAAAACCAGCGGCCCCAGGTGGGCCACTTTTCCTTCTCCTCTTTTTACCGCTTCTTCGTAAAGAGCGGCTGTATGCAGGTTCCAATATACATTATTTAGGTTGATCAGACCTTGAGCATCCAGCCCCACTTTCTTGTTGTAGACGCCTATATTGTTTTGCACTTTTTGCACTCCTGTTGGTTTATTTATAAATTAACATCGTTATTTTGCTAACGGATATCTGGCTAATTTGACAACAATCACCTGCTCCCAAGTTGCAGAGTAGCAAGGTTGCAAAGTAGCAAGGTTGCAAGGTTGCAAAGTAGCAAGGTTGCAAGGTTGCAAAGTAGCAAGGTTGCAAAGTAGCAAAGTAGCAAAGTAGCAAGGTAACAAGGTTGCAAGGTGACGCCCCATCATTTTTTGCAACCCTGAAACCCTGCAACCTTGCAACCTTGGATTAAAACCTTATGCGGCTCGAAAACGTTCTTCCAGTTCTTCTAACATCATAGCCGCTTCTACCAATTTATCCAGAGGATTATCATTGCCTCGGTAGTAGCGGTAATCACATGGCATAACATCTAATGTTTTAACTAATTCGTTGTGACCGTGGCGTATAGTTGCTTCAGTAGTTTTGTACCACTTGGCCAGGTTATTTAGAGGGACTTCTTTAAAGTTTACTTTGCGCACCGTGTAATCCAGGGCGGCAGACCACTCTTCCGGGCGACTTAAATCAAGGTATTCTTTGCCAATAGTTACCCGGTACTCAACCCACATTTGGATAGCGGAGCCGACAACTTCCAGGGATACGCCTTGTTGGGGCATAACATTGGTTAGCCGGATTTCTACATCATCCAGGGCATTGCTAAAGAGGGTTTCAAATCGGCTGACCAGTTCTTGGTTTTGCTCGGTGCCAATATAATCACCCAGCGCTTGCAGCATCATCTCATAATCTCCCATCCTGACCTGGGCGCGAGCCAGATTAAGATGATATTCAGCTTCGGTGTCATCTAACCGCGTTGCTTCCTGAAAAAGAGTAATTGCGCTCTCAAGTTCCCAACGCTCATAATGCTCCAGGCCGGTGCGATTGAGCGATTGGGCGCGCAATTTATCGGTTGTGGATATATGTTTAGCCATAGTGCAAACTCACCTCGCTGTGAAGTTTCTGGCAGTTTGGGTAAAACAACATAACCGGCGAATTATCCTTACAAACCGGCTGAACTTTGAGCGGTTAACGCTTCGCCGGTTTCAACCGGGTTGACTTCTGCGGTTAGTTGTTCTTCTGCAAGTAGTTTCTTAAGCGCAGCTATAGATACTTCCAACATACTTAAATCGGGTTCTCGCGTGGTCATCCCTTGTAAGGCCAAACCCGGCGCAATAAGTATTTTGATGATGGCATTATCTTGATGAACCGCGCTGAATTTTAAAAACTCGTAGGCTATGCCGGCAATAACCGGAATAAGGATGATGCGGGAAATGATTTTGAGCCATAGGTTAGGGTCGCCAACCAGAGCAAACACAAAAATAGAAATCACCATCACAATCAGCAAAAAGGCCGTTCCACACCGGGGATGAACAATGCTGCATTGGGCCACCTTTTCCGGCACAAGTTCTACGTCTTGCTCATAGGCATTGATGGCTTTATGCTCTGCGCCGTGATAACCAAATACCCGCCTGATATCTTCTAAAAAGCTAATGGCCCATACATAACCCAAAAAGAGCAGTAGCCGCACCGTTCCTTCAATAAGGTGTTGAACCAAAATTGGCACGTCAACAAAGTAGGTAATCAAACTAATTAAACCCAAAGGGCTGACAAAGAAAATGGCAATAGCTATGATTAGCGAGAGGGCGATAGTTCCCCAGGCCAGCGGCCCGGAAAACTCTACGTCTTCCTCGCCCATAGCCACATCCGCCGAAAACATCAAGGTGCGCATCCCCAATACCAGGGCATCCCAAAGCAGGGTAAAACCTCGTAGAAAAGGCACTTTATTGATGAAACCGGAATAGATGTGGGGGTTAAGCGGTTCGGCGTGCATCACAATTTCACCGTCAGAATTGCGCACAGCAACCGCCATATGCTTGCGGCCGCGCATCATAACGCCTTCAATAACTGCCTGGCCGCCGTAGTTGAAAGGTTTACTCATAAACTCTCCAGAATGTAGGACTTGAGAAATATTTACCGATTGTACCCTAATTGAGGGGGGTAGTCAACCGGCAGCATTTATGAGGGAATTAGACTGCTGATTATTGGCTGTATATCACCCGTCGAGTTAACATATACCAGTTGGCCACGGTTCTAAAACGGTCGCTTGGGTTTGTCATAGGGGCTAATTGCACCTCAAAAACCTCCTGGCTAACGCCATAGGTGTAAACCGGATGATAGAGGATAAGCGACGGCGCTTCTTGGGCAAAGAGTTGTTGAAACTCAAAATAAAAATCATTGCGGCGACCCGTATCCGTGATGGTACGGGCTGTTTCCAAAAGTTTAGAGGCTTCCACATTATCCCATCCGGCATAGTTTTGCCCGTCTGCAATTTGGGTTTGATGCCAGAAAGGGTACGGGTCGGGGTCGCCGGCCAGCAACACCTCGGCCAGCGCAGCCTGAAAATCGTGCTCGCCCAGCCGCTCGCCCAAACCGGTTCCCACAACCTCTACCGTAACCGACACACCGATGTGTCGCCACTGTTCTTTTACTGTTTCTGCTATCTTGATTTTGGTTGGGTCGTTGCTGCTAAGCAGGCTAAAGGCCAGCGGGCGGCCTTCTTTGTCGCGGATGCCGTCGCCGTCGTTGTCGACCCAATCGCTTTCATCAAGCAACGTTGCGGCTTGGGCCGGGTCAAAGGTTATGGTGGGTTGCTCTGGGTTGTAAGCCCAACTCCAGGGTAAAATAGGAGCGTTGGCAATGAGACCCTGGCCGTGGAGCGCTTCATCAATAATAACCTGTCGATTAAGAGCGTGCAGTAGAGCCTGGCGCACTTTGGTTTCTTGCAAAAAGGGGGCCGTGTCGGGCGATTGTAAATTGAGGTAGATGATACCGTAGCCGGATAGGCGGGCGGTGTAAAGATTGAGCGATTCTAAACTCTGCATTGCCGGCAAAGCCTGGGGTGGCACAAAGCCGATTCCTTGAATATCCCCGGCCTCATAGGCGGCAATTAAATTCTGGTAATCAGGATAGAAGCGGAGTTCCAGTCCGGCCAGCCGAGATTTTTGGCCGGTATAAAATGAATTGACCGACAGGCGAGCAAACTGGGCGTTTACTCCATCCAGTTTGAAGGGGCCGGTTCCAATTGGCTGCCAATTAAAAGGGTGATTTAGCAGGTCGCGGGCGGGTATCTCATTTAGCAAATGCTCCGGCAACATGCCGATTGTGGTGAATTCGGCAAAGGCCGGAAAGGGTTCGGGTAAAACAAAGCGGATGGCATAGTCGTTTATTTTCTCAACGGCGACGGTTTGCCACAACTGATTGAGATACGGCGCTCCCGGAAACTCCGGGTCTTGCATAAGTCCGATAGTAAACAGAATATCATCGGCAGTGAATTGCTGCCCATCTTGCCAGCGGATATTGCGCCGGAGTTTGAATTCATAAGTCAGGCCGTCGTCGCTTACTTGCCAGCTTGTCGCCAGGTCCGGCTCTAAAGCGCCTTTGCCGTCCATCCGGGTTAACCCGTTGAAGATGAGGGCGCTCAAATCCTGGTCAACCTGATTGTATTGCGCCAGCAGAGGGTTGATAAATTGAGGGGTTCCGATAACGCCCTAAGCATAAACGCCGCCGGTATCTGGAATGATGATGGTAGTGCGTGACAGCGACAGAAAGCTCAAAAAAGCCAGGGTCATAGCAATGCCGGTCAGCGTTAAAATGGCCTGCCAGCGAATGTAGCGTCCCACAAAACGGTCCTTAATTTAATGAAAATGCACAACGGCGACAGGCTGTTGTGCATAGGTTTGGTTTTGGCTTTGTTGCTAAACGTTTCTTCTCAAGTAATTGTTCACCTTGCGCTCACACCGGTCCGCGACCCGCGTCTCAGGCCCACCGTTATGACCCGGCTAGAGCAATCAACGACTATAAACCCCTAAGCGTTAACCGGAAATTGACACCGAAAGCAAGGCAATAAAGAAAAAGAGAACAGCCAGCCCAATAGTAGCCTGGTACAATGTTTTTTCAACGCCGCGCCGAGTCCGGTAAACGCCGCTATCGCCGCCAAAAATGCTGCCCAGACCGGCTCCTTTGGCTTGCAGTAAAACCAAAACGGCAATAGTAATAGAAAGAATGATTTGAATAATTTGCATGGCTACAACCATGATTAAACTCCTTGGGAATAAGTTAAGGGAGATGATTCGGTAATTGTTTAGGCCGTATTATTCAACCGGACGAGAGACGATGGACGAACGATAAAAATCCTGTGTTATCGTTTCATTCGTCTACCATCGTTCGTCATTCGTCCTTTTTAACGGCTACGTTGAATTACCAAACTCTCTCTAAGGTTTCAGGTTTTTTGCAACAATCCGTAATTATAAGGGGGAGTACCCAATTGAACAAAAATCCCTGTTACATTTAATCGATATGCGGGCAGTGGGTGTGGTATAATAACCTGGTCTGCTTGTTAATAGCGAGTTTGGCAAAAGGAAAACTATGACTGAAACCATTGAAGGCGCTTTGCCCTGGCCTCACCCGGAAAAACGCGGACGCGCCACAACCTCAGAAACAACGTCAGGGGGCGCTGAGTCGACACGGTGGGTGGCGGTGGCCGTCGGTCTCAACCCCGCCGAGGCGTCGGTTATTAAAGCGCGGTTAGAAAGCGAAGATATTCCTGCTATTGCTCAGCAAGAGGCGGTAGGTTCGGTGTTGGGCCTGACCGTTGGCCCGCTTGGCTCGGCCAGGGTACTGGTTCCCGAACCTTTAGCCGAACGCGCTTTGGACATTTTGGCCGAGACCTTTGAGTAGGTTGAAGGCGTGTATTCCCTCTTTTGACCCCAACCCGCTTGGGTAATATAATGATAAAGAGTTACGGTAGTGGTTACATCGTGACTGATGGAGTCTCAAAGCTAGCTTTGAAATTCCGGACTCATCAGTTACAACTTAACTACCACCAAAGTTACAAAAGTTGCTGTCAATTGGAGGACATAAGATGATAGATTTGGTTGTGCCTGCCGAATTGGCCCGGGAAATTCGCCTGAAGGCAGAAATGGAAGGAGTGGCGGTTGAGACTGTGCTGGAGGCAGCATGGCGTCATTACCAGATGTTAGCCAATCGGCGAAAAATCAAAAGTGAGACGGTATGGTGGAATAACCAGCCTGAAGGGGAACGAGCCAGGTATAAAGGGAAATATATAGCCGTTCATCAACAAGCTGTGGTCGATTATGACTCTGACCGGGTAGCGTTACACGGTCGAATACGGGCAAAATATGGGCGAACAGCAGTTTTGATTATTCCGGCCGAAGGGCCACGGGGAATCCGAATTCTCAGTCCACGGTTGGAATCTCGATGAATACTCCTTACGACTCAAATTACTTTCCCCCTGCGCCTGTCCTGGAAATTGCTCTGGCTTATCCTGATGAAGCGCCTCTGGTTGGTCCAATCTCTGCCCTGGTGGATACCGGCGCTGGCGGCACGTTCATCCCAATGGCCTATCTTAAAGAACTTGGTGTAGCCGGCGATTATCAGACGTTCGTTTATCCGGTTTTTGGCCCGGCACGCGAGGTGTACATATACACCGTTGACTTAATCATTGGTTCGGATCGCCTGCCGGCGATTGAGGTTATTGGGGACGACGAAGGCACAGAATTCATTCTAGGTCGCAATGTTCTCAATCGTCTGGTTCTGTGTTTTGATGGTCCACATGCTGAGATAAAAATCTTGGATCGTTGCGGATAGAATGACTCGTTTCATAGTTTGTAGTCTACAAATCGAGCGACGATGAAGTCCATCTATCTGGCAATAGCCTTAATCTCAGCCGCTGCGCTGGCTTTTCAAGTGGCGTTGACTCGTTTTTTTTCGCTGGCGCAGGGGCATCACTTTGCCTTTATGGCCATTAGCCTGGCGCTGTTGGGTATTGGGGCCAGCGGAACGTATCTGTCGCTCAGGCAGAGCGCGGCCACTGCCTGGCGGCGCACGGTCAGCGGTGGGACGGCTCTTTTTACCCTATCTGTGCCGGCTGCATATTTGGCTATCAACTACCTCCCCTTTGACGCCTACCAAATCGCCTGGGACAAAGTTCAACTCTTGTGGCTGGTCCTTTACTACCTGGCCCTGACCGTCCCCTTTTTCTTTAGCGGCATCGTCATCGGCGCGGCGCTGATTGCCCAACCGGAGCGAGCCGGGTCAATTTATGCCGTCAACTTGCTTGGGTCGGGACTGGGACCGCCTCTGGCCTTGCTCACTCTGGCTACCGTCGGCGGGCCGGGAACTGTTTTTTTGTGCGCGTTGTTGGGATGGCTGGCGGTGATCAGCAGTCGATGGTTAGT
>JAJRVO010000783.1 GCA_024277275.1 Chloroflexota bacterium | reverse complement strand
GTAAAATCAAAAAGTTTGAGGTAGGAGAGGCTCTCTATTACGGCGGCATCTTCCTTATAATTGCCCTTTCCTTCTGGGCAGCATCGGGCGAGATTGTGGCTCACATTTTCATGTGATCATAAGCCTTTAAAAAGTTACTTAGGAATCGGGATTAAATAACTGTCTGTCTCATTTCAGAGTGCAGTAAATGGTAATTAGTAATTAGGGATTGGCTTAATAACCAATTACCATTTACCAATTACAACGTTGAGGGACAGTTATTTAATTCTCATTACTTATCAACTGTCTCTGCATCTTGAGCAAAGAGTACGCCTGTTTAGTACTCATAAATCCCCTCCCTCCTGGCCCCCGGTTTCTTTGAGAAGCCGGGGGTTTATTTTTGCCCGGTCTTCCCAAAACCTTCGTTACGTAAGACAAGAGCGACCTTATAATTTTACCACCCACATTAGGTATGTGTGGCCTGCTGCCGGCAGCTTTGGTTATCGGTTTTTGTGATATTCTGTTGGACGGATTTTAGTTGGTCGCTCTATGGAACGATGGCATCCCGGGCAATGATGGTTGTGTTTGCAGATGACCGGCTACATCTTCAACCACACAAGCGCCAATCTCTCTGTGTTCAACAACCGGCTGGGTTGATAACAAGCCAATACTGCTCAAGATTACCACCACACCCAGGTTAATAGCCCAGTTGGCAAACCACGTTTGCCAACTGAATGGAGCAGATTGGGAGGGATAAATCAACCGCCGCAAGCGAGCCTCAGTGACGTTAAAGGGGTTGAAAGTTGCACTGGGGAGCGATGCGCCTTTTGTGTCCTGAGTTATAAGTTTTTGCAGGGCGCACAGAAGCGGCAGGTCATCACCCAAATGGGCAATGGCCGACCGGTCGGCGGCCACCTCTTGTTGTAACTCGGCAGATTTAGCCAGGTCACTCACCAGGGGCAAAAAGAAAAAGGCCGCTTTCAAGGCTCGACTGATGAGTAGCCGCAGTGGGTCACGCCGTTGGTAATGGTAAGCCTCGTGAGCCAGTACGGCGGCTAACTCCTCATCCGTGAGCAGTTTGACCAGGCCGGATGTTAGCCAGATACGAGGCCGCCAAAAGCCCAGGCAAAAAGCATGAGGAACGGCCAGATTGAGATAGACAATATCCTCTGCCGCCAAGCCGTGAGGTTTAAATAATGTTTGCAACCGAGTCGGGAGCGATTCGCGGTGCGGCAAAAATAGGCGAACAAAACCTCGCGTACTCCCCACTTGCTGCCCAATGCTCCAACCTCCCCGAATGATTACCACCGATACAATCGCTATAATGACCAGTTGCCAGATTAGCGATAAATGTTGCTCCAGATTTTGCAGTCCGCTCCGGCAAACATGCCAGATGGTTTGGGCCTAGTCCTGGCTATAGTTTCCCCCAATGAGCGCCAAACCAAGCCCTATCAATACAAGCGTAATCAGGATAAGAAGCCAGAAGTAAAGATTTGTGGAGTTACGTACCTTGAGCATCTTCTTTTCTCTGCCGGATTAAGCGGCTCATATCATCAAGTATGTTGGGGTCAAGCGCCTCGGCGGTTTCTATCATCTGGACCAGGGCAATTTGCCGGAAATCATCATCGAGCATCCCCCGCACCATCCGGTCAAAAACACCGGACAGCAGTTCATCACGCGAAGTGGTGGCGGTGTAGATAAAAGCTCTATCTGGTTTGTGTCGTTTCAAAATGCCTTTTTCCGTCAGACGATTGAGGACCGTCATCGTCGTTTTGTAATTCAGGTTGCCCCCCAGATAGTCAATCACACCTTGTACACTGGCTTGCTCCAAAGTCCACACGGCCTTCATCAGTTTAGCTTCAAGCTCGCCAAAGATATGGGTTAAACCCTGCTCATCTAACTTGAAAGATTGGATAGGGGTTGTTTGAGACATTTTGCTCTCCTGCTTTTTTGTATTCTTTATCCTACACATCGTAAGAAAAGACTGCTCGATTGTCAAATCCAATGTGTCGACTTGGGGTTTCAAATAAAGTCTCCAACACGAAAGAAATGATTATACTAATTATCAACCCCGTTTTGCCACTCCACAAAAGCCAACCCAAAAATAAATGAAACAGCTACCACTCGCATTGCTGCATGAAGCATTGTTACCCTCGACCAGGCCACAAGTGTGCCTACCCAGCCCTTATCTGCCAGTGAAGGCCGGTGTTGGTAGGTGCGCCAGGCACTTGCCAGCAGGATGAGCAGGGCTGTTAACCCTACCAGGCCATGTTCGGCCAGCAGGCGGCTGAACTCTGTATGAGCGGAGATTTGACGGTATTTCCGCTTAACCCGCTCATATGGAGCGATACCTGCTCCTACGCCGTATAACAGGTTATCCTGCCAAATCTCCCATTCTGCTTCGGCAATTTCACTTCGTCCCGTTGTTTCAATTTCCGTGGCAGATTCTTGGTTAGTAGTAAAGGTCTCCCGCCAACGAGCAATCATCATTCCCTCTGTGAAGGCATTAAGGAACCGGGATTAAATAACTGTCT
>JAJRVO010000782.1 GCA_024277275.1 Chloroflexota bacterium | reverse complement strand
TGTTTCTTAAATCGTGTGGGCCAGACCGCAGAGGTTTCTTAAGCCCATTTTAACTGCAAGTTAGGGTCATAATCGAGGCAAATTCGCTTGAAAATATCTCGCAAAAAACCTCTGCGGTCTTTAAGAAACACGCTCTTAGGCCAGTCAGCCGCAAAGCGCCCGCAACCGCTGGATATTCTCGGCTGCCGAGGCCCGGTGGTTGAAAATGGCAGAACCGGCCACCAGCATGGTGGCCCCGGCCCCGGCTACCTCGGCGATGGTTTGGGTGTTGACGCCGCCATCTACTTCTAACTCGGCCTTTGAGTCAATCGCATCCAGCATTGAGCGCAGCCGGGCAATTTTGGCGGTACTGGCCGGGATGTAACTTTGCCCTCCAAAACCGGGGTTAACCGACATAATTAGCGCCAGGTCAACCTCCGGCAAAATCTCTTCCAGACTGGAAAGAGGCGTGGCCGGGTTAAGGGCGACTCCGGTTTTGCAACCTAATTCTCTGATTTGCTGAATAGTTCGGTGCAGGTGGGGGCAGGTTTCAACGTGGACGGTTAGCCGGTCGGCTCCGGCTTTGGCAAGTCGGCCAGGTAACGCTCCGGCTGCTCAATCATCAAATGTACATCCAGAGTCAGTTTGGTTACGGGACGCAACGCCCGCACAATCAGCGGGCCAATGGTGATGTTGGGTACAAAGTGGCCGTCCATCACATCGACGTGAATCCAATCCGCTCCGGCGGCTTCGGCGGCCTGTACCTGCTCGCCCAAACGGGCAAAGTCGGCGGCAAGAATAGAAGGGGCTAGTTTTGCCATTATTTTTCTCTCCATGAAGATTTACCTGGTATCTTATCACACTTGACTTTATTTTTCCACCCGTCCAATTCCCCATTCTTTCATTTGCCCAATCCCGTGACTTTCCTATTATATTGCCAACAACCCTTTGAGGAGTTTAACCCTTGAAAATAGCCCTGGCCCATGATTGGCTCAATCAGATGGGCGGCGCGGAGAATGTGCTGGAGCAGATGGTCGACATGTACCCCGGCGCGCCCGTTTTTACCACCATTTATGGCCCAAGCCTGATGCCGGAGGCGTACCGAAGCTGGGATATTCATACTACCTGGCTAAACCGCGCCCCGGCTATTCATCGCCATCACCAGCCCTATTTGCCATTCTACCCGCCTGCCGTAACCAGCATAGATTTTAGCGGCTACGATGTAATTCTGTCGAACAAAAGCGGTTTTATCCACGGGCTGCGTCACACCCCGCGCCAACTGCACATCTGTTATTGTCTGGCTCCAACCCGGTACGTGTGGAATTACCAGGGGTACGCCGCCCGCGAGGGGTTTGGTCGCTAGCTGGGGTTGGTTATTGGGCCGGTGATTAGGCGTTTGCAGCGGTGGGATTTTGAGGCGGCACAATTACCCTCTCCTTTGGGAAATGGCGTTAAGTCAAGAAATTCAACTCTCCCCCTACCCCCCTCCCACAAGGAGGAGGAACTAAAAGCCTCCCCCCCTTTGGGGGGGATTGAGGGGGGGCAAGGCGTCCATCACTTTATCGCCATATCAAAAGACATTCAAACCCGCATAAAAAAATATTACCGGAGCGACTCGGTGGTTATTCACCCTCCGGCAGATATCAACCGCTTTCGCCCGGTTAAGGGCAACCCCGATAGCGGTTACTATTTTATTGTATCTCGCCTGATTCCCTACAAGCGGATTGACCTGGCCGTGCAAGCATGCAGCCGTTTAGGGCGACGGCTTATCATTGCCGGCACGGGGCGCGACCGGGCGCAACTTGAGGCAATGGCCGGGCCTGGCGTCGAGTTCAAAGGGCGGTTGCCCTGGGATGACGTGGTCGAACTAATGGCTAACTGCCGCGCCTTCCTTTTCCCCGGCTTTGAGGATTTTGGCATTACCCCGGTCGAGGCGCAAGCTGCGGGTCGTCCGGTCATAGCCTTTGCCAGAGGAGGCGCGCTCGATACGGTTATTGAGGGAGAAACCGGCCTCTTTTTCCGGGAACAGTCGGTAGAGGCCCTAATTGAGGCCATTGAGCGATTTGAAAAACTCTCTTTTGACCCTGCCGTTGCTTGCGCCAATGCGGAACGATTTAGCAATGAACGCTTTAAACAAGAGTTGGGGGCGTTTGTAAAAGCAAAGTGGCGGGAGTTTACATCCTAAACCGGGTTTCAATTTTGAACATGCCGGCATTTGGCCTATACTGTGACTTTGCCGGTCCGCCAATCGCCCGATGACACAAGCGTTGGGACATGATAAACTGGAGAAGTTAGCGCTGATGGAACTTAAAGAGTACGCCTACATTGTCTGGAAGCGAGCCTGGATTCCGGCTTTGCTGCTGGCAGTGGTCGGCATTGTTAGCGTGCTAACCAGACAAACGCCATCCCCCGTTTACAGCATGACAATGCGTTTTAATGTGGCGGTTGCGCCGGAAACCAGACCCGATGAATATAGTTACAACGGCCTGCATGCCTGGGTAACATCTGAATATATGGCCGATACCCTATCGGTTTTAGTTAGCGGCCAGGAATTTGCCGCCAATGTAAATGAACACCTGGCTAAAATGGAAAGCCCGGTTAGCATCCCCTCTGGTATTATTTCTGCCGACACCCGTCATCGTGTGTTAAGTTTAAACGTATCTTGGGGAAATGCGGAAGAATTAACCGATATTGCCCAAGCCGTGGCCGAGGCGATGCAAGAGAATAGCGTTGACTATTTTCCCCAGGCCGGCGAAACCGGCGTCAACATCTTTCAAATTGACACGTCCGGCCCGGTTGAAGTTAATCTCACATCGCTCACCCAACGGCTAGACCTGCCGGTGCGATTACTGCTGGCCCTGGTCGCCGGTGTGGCCTTAACCTTTCTGCTGGACTATCTGGACGACAGCGTGCGGGGTAAATGGGAGCTAGAGGCGATGGGCATTACCGTGCTGGCTGAAGTGCCAAAGAAATAAGTTGGCGATGATTCTTGTTTAGACCACTTGGGCCGGAGTTAAACGTAATGCGTAATCCGCAATGCGTAAAAGATTACGAATTACGCATTACGAATTGCGTTCTTAACATCGATTGGCCGAAGCCAAAACCAACGCCAATATATTTAAGAAGTATGGTAACTATCTGCCTTGAGCCAAATACGGCGCTTTAGTACGGGTAATTGGTTATTAGTAATTAGTGATTGGGCCAAATTACCAATTACCATTTACTAATTACCGCTATACTCAACATCTAAGTTAGCACAGCTAGTACAGCTTGGCGGAAGTC
>JAJRVO010000080.1 GCA_024277275.1 Chloroflexota bacterium | reverse complement strand
TCGGCCAACTGCTTGCTTTACGAGAAAGCCATTCCCATCTTTGTCGATATCGATCCTCACACCCTAAACATAGACCCAAGTCAAGTTACCACGGCCATTCAAGACCTCACTCAAGGCGGTTTTTCCGCCCAACAATGGCTTCCTCCAACAATCCAAAATCCAAAATCCAAAATCCAAAATCTAAAGGCCGTTCTTCCCGTCCATGCTTTTGGTCAACAAGCCGACATGGAGCCACTTTTAAAAGTGGCCCGGCAATATGGGCTGACGGTTATTGAGGATGCTTGCGAGGCTATTGGGTCTGAGTACAAAGGGCATAGGGCCGGTACTCTGGGCGATGTGGCCGTCTTTGCTTTTTACCCTAACAAGCAGATGACCACCGGCGAAGGGGGGATGATTGTCACCGATAACGAAGATTGGGCCAATCTGTTCCGCTCTCTTCGCAACCAGGGCCGGGACATCTTTAATGCCTGGCTCAATCACACTCGCCTGGGTTACAACTATCGCCTGGATGAGATGAGCGCCGCTTTGGGAGTAACTCAGCTTGGCCAGATTGAGGAACTTTTAACCAAACGGGCGCAAGTAGCCGGCTGGTACAATGAAAGGTTGCAGGATATGCCGGGGGTACAGATTCCGTACATTGACCCCAGCACCAGCCGGATGTCCTGGTTTGTCTATGTTATCCGCCTGGACCCGGAGATTGACCGCGATTTTGTTATGACGGCCTTAAAGGAGCGGGGCGTTCCTTCTCGGTCTTACTTTAATCCTATTCATCTTCAGCCCTTCTACCGTGAAAAATTTGGCTACCGGGAGGGAGATTTCCCAATTACCGAAGCGGTTGCCCGTTCTACTTTGGCCTTGCCCTTTTTTGGCAACATGTCAGAGGAGCAGGTTGGCATAGTTTGTACTGCTTTGCAAGAAACAATTGTTAAAACCCCATCCCGGATAAACCGGAATGGCGAATGATGGACCGGATTCGCCATTCGCACATTCGCACATTCGCTACGTTTACAGTGAATTTTCTGGTCCAAAAAGCAATCTTTCAACTGATAGGATGCTAAACACCTAACTTGAAACTGGATACCAGCATTTACTTGGGAGTTAGAAAAAATGACACTATCAAAATATCTTTCCAACCAAAAATTCTTTCCGCTAATTTTACTTGATGGATTTTGCGTTTTTTGCGCCGGTCTGGCCGCGCTGGCCTTTCGCTTTGATGGTTATATCCCAAGCTCTTATTTAACTTCTTTTGCTACAGCAATACCATTTGTCATCCTGCTTTACTGTGCGGTTAATGTTCCGTTTGGTCTCTATGGCCATCTTTGGCCTTACGTCAGCGCCCAAGAAGTGGTCACTATAGCCGGTTCAACCATTATCAGCACGGCTCTTTTGTTGGTAGCTATGCTGGATTCTAATATAGGACGACCTATTCCCCTTAGTGTGGTGTTACTGAGCGGTTTCTTTATTATGGGCGCTTTTACCACCATTCGCTATCGCCAGAGACTTTTGACCGGGATGATGAGCCGCTTGCAGCGGATGGTGGGCAGCCCCGACCGTCAGCGAGTATTAATCATCGGAGCGGGCGAGGCTGGACAGTCTCTGGCCCAGCAAATACAGTTCCACAGTCGTCACCACCAATACGAGTTAGTTGGATTTGTGGATGACAGTCCGGAAAAGGTAGGGATGCGAGCGCATGGCGTATCAATCTTGGGAAACCGAGACGACATTTTGCGCCTGGTAGCCGAGCGAAGTGTGAGCCTGATTATCATTGCCATCCACAATATATCCGGCCCAACCTTGCGAGAACTTCTCTCCATTTGTCTAAGTACCGAGGCCCTGGTCAAAATGCAGCCTGATTTTTTAGGTGAGATGGGCAACTCTAAAGACAGGTTGCCGCTCAAAGATATTACGCCTGCCGATTTGCTGGGTCGAAATCCCTACCAAATCGATGAGGCCGCCTGTCGGGGCTTGATTGCCGGTAAGGTTGTTTTAGTCACCGGGGCTGCCGGTTCTATTGGTTCTGAACTGTGCCGTCAGATTCTCAACTGGCAACCTGGCCGATTGCTCATGTTGGATAATAACGAAACCGGCCTTTACGACTTGACACTAACCTTCAAACACCAACGTTCTTTTGATTCAAACGGGCATCAATTTAGCAAGAACGTTGTGCCAATCATTGCAGATATTGGTAATCAAACCAAGATGGATTATGTTTTTAAAACTTATCGACCGCAAATTGTATTTCACGCTGCTGCCTACAAACACGTTCCCTTAATGGAAAAACAACCTGATGAGGCAATACGGGTAAATATTCTGGGAACCAAAATTGTAAGCGAGTTAGCGTTACGCTATGCCACCGAACGATTTGTGTTTATCTCTAGCGACAAAGCCATTAACCCCAGATCAGTTATGGGTGCTACCAAACGTGCGGGAGAGATGCTCATTACCAGAATGCCACCTGTCAACCGTAAACTATCATATGTTTCAAAGGAAATTAAATCAACAACCAACGGGCGGCAGCAACAATATATACAGATGAACCAAGAAGTAGCCGAACGCTCCGCAACCCAAAAGCGCCAAACATTTTTTACGGCTGTTCGTTTTGGCAACGTTCTGGGTAGCCGTGGTAGCGTAGTGCCTACCTTTACCCGTCAGATAGAACTTGGGGGGCCTGTAACCATTACTCACCCGGAGATGACTCGTTACTTTATGAGCATCTCAGAAGCTGTCAGCCTGGTTATTCAGGCCGGAACTTTGACCAGAGGAGACGATGTTTTTATGCTGGATATGGGGCAAGAACTCCGTATCACCGACCTGGCTCATAAGATGATTCGCTTGCGGGGGCTGCGCCCCGGTAAGGATATTGCGGTTAAATACACCGGCGTTCGACCTGGAGAGAAGCTTCATGAAGAGTTG
>JAJRVO010000781.1 GCA_024277275.1 Chloroflexota bacterium | reverse complement strand
ATCATCAAACCGGGGAGTAGGAAGTAAGCAGTAGGGATTAGGGGTAAAATCTTCATACTCCCTACTCCATACTTCCTACTTCTGGCTTACTTGGCGCTGAATCATTGATTTTCTGACTGTTGGTTGGTTAGGTAGCAACTTGGGTTAGTAACAAAAGGCTCTACATAGATGTTTAGAAAAACATGGTCTAGTAATAGTATGCAGCGTAATCTCATAGCGTTCCAACAAGTCACTACTATGTTTGGCAACCGCCGGTTTCTGTTAGGAGGGCTGGGGTATTGGTTGCTTATGCTTGGACTGAGTTTGATCCAGGCCGGCAACGAAACTGTTATTTGGACAACTCCTTATGGTCGCTACTTTCTGGGAAACCTGATTATTCCAATTTTGGGACTCATTATCTTTTTCATCATCGCCCTATTCCGGCAAGATGATTCAACAGATTCGCCATTAGGAAACAATTTACCTTTGCAAATATTCTTGCTTGTCCTTATATTGTTGATGACGTATTGGGCCTTGAGGTCTTTATTGCTGGCAAACTGGCTACTGCTGCTTGGTGTCTGGCTGATATTGCCGCTGCTCTATTTAGGAGGGGTGAGCATTGTCGGGCAGAATACGTTGGTTAGCCTTGGGTCCATTGTGCTTGTGCTGGTTGGGCTTGAGCTATTTCTGCAGGCTGCTCCTGGTATCTGGCCGCCGACAATCCGGGATAGTAACAGCAATTGGCGCCGAATTCATGCCGATATCCCATTTCATGTAGATGAATCTGAAACCATCGCCTATCGCATAAATGAACTTGGCTTTCGTGGCACAACTCCCGTGCCTTCACAAGTTGATATGGTTACTCTGGGTGATAGCTTTACTTTTGGGCTGGGCTCCGCGTCTCCGTGGACAGAACGCACGGCCCAGATTTTAAAATGGCAAGTACTCAACCTGGGTGCGAGCGGCGCCAGCCCACCTACCCAAATACCACCATTGATTGAATATGGTTTGCCTCGTCAACCTCGTGTCGTCATTTATGCTTACTTTGAAGGTAACGATTTCTATCCCTGTAATCAACCGGCTCGCTCACAAGGGGCGCGTTGGGGTGATAAGGTGGTTACGCCCGATCTCTTAAGAATCGTTGAACTGCAAGTATCACGCTTGTTCTCACCCCCATCTATTACCTCAGAACTTAACTATAACGTGGTCACCCCTTTGCAGGCAATGTTTAACCAACAGCCCGTCGATTTAACATTTGCGCCCGCCTATGTTGCTACTTTAACCTTAGACAAGTCGCGTCTGAGAACCTCTGAGAATTGGCGTATTGTTTCCCGGAATTTGCTGCGGATGCGTGACCTGGTTGAGGCTAAAGATGCAATGTTTATACTGGTCTATATTCCAGAACAAGCACGGGTATATTGGCCGCTTGTAAGAGAGAACCCGGATATGGTCAGCCGGATGTATAATGATTTGACCTACCGCTGGGTAACGGATAAAAATTGTCTAAAATTGACCGGAGGGCGATCAGCATTTGATGAAATGGCTTTTAAAGAGGAGCTTGATATCACAGTTGATGAGCAACAAAATTTAATGGCTGCCTTTGCCGCCGAAAGTGATATTTTTTTCCTGGACTTGACCGAACCACTCCGCACCCATGCTGCGCAGGGAACAGTTTTAGCCAGTTTTCTTGACACTCACTATAACGACTATGCCAATCAGGTTATCGGTGCAGTGATTGCTGATTACATCACAAGTCATCTTGATGATAAGGAGTGACAATCTTATATGGTGAAGATAATGGGTTGGCAAAAATACGGTCGGCGGCCAATTAAAATTTGGCTGCTGCCTACTATACTACTTGCTTTTGCTTTACGTTTGTACCGATTGGATACTCAAAGTCTCTGGTTCGATGAAATTGTTATTGTGGCTTTGGCTCGCGTTTCCTGGTATCAGGGGTTTTTGGCGGCGCTGGGGCAGGGCATTCAGTTAACCCCGGTGTTTCATGGCATTATTAAGCTTTGGTTGGCTGTTGGCGACTCGGATTGGTTGGCGCGTATGCCCGCCGCGTTGTTTGGCGTTCTTACCATTCCTTTAGTTTTTAAGCTGGGACAGCTCTACTTTGATGAAACAGTGGGACTAATAGCCGCCTTTATTTTTGCCGTTAATCCTTACCAGGTCTGGTTTGGTCAAGAGCTTAAGCTTTATGCCTTGCTGCCCTTTATTGGAGGCGGGGCTATGTATGCCTTTGGTCTGGTGGTCAAAACCAGGGGACAACGCGGTATAGTTTTACTCACTTTGTTTAACTTAATTGGCCTGCCGGCTCACTACTTTATGTTTTTAATCTCTGCCGTACAGTTTCTATATTTAATAATTAATTTGAAACGCTTATATAACCTGTTGCGTTGGTGGTTGTTGACCCAGGTGATTGGGGTATTGCCGCTGGCGCTTTGGTGGGTATTTATTATCTGGCAACAACACTTTGCTTTTGGCATAGGTTGGATACCCGCTCCTCAATGGTACGCCCCGTTTCTCACTTTTTGGAACTTTACCTACGTTTACACCGGCGCATGGTCAATTGTGGCCATTATTGCTTTGGCGACTGGGATTACAGGGCTGATTTTCGGGTTGCGCAATACCTGGCGTAAATCAATGTGGGGCGCTCTGCTGACCCTTTGGCTATTCTTTCCACCGGCTATTGTCCTATTAATGTCCTTTAGCCGAAATTCTTTTTATGTTGATCGCTACTTTTTAATTGTTTCGCCAATTCTTACGCTTTTAATTGTCGGCGGTTTGTTGAGCTTGAGACCGTTACCAATACGATGGGGAATGATCTT
>JAJRVO010000780.1 GCA_024277275.1 Chloroflexota bacterium | reverse complement strand
TAAGAAACACGCTCTAAGGCGTGGCATAATTTTTAAACCGCCAAGAGCGCCAAGGACGCAAAGAATTTATAAAAATCTTGGCGATCTTGGCGTCCTTGGCGGTAAAATCATCGGCGATTGGTGAGAACTGAACAGCCCTGATTTCTTTCCTCAAAACAAAACGGGGCGCAAGCTACCAGAATTAATTTTATATTTTTGACGATTGACCAACGACGGACGATGAAACATACGTGAAGAAATCGGTTTTCCTTCGTCCATCGTCAACCGTCGTCCGTCAAGTTAATCAGCCAAATGGCGAACCACCCCTAATAAAATTTAACCGAGCAAGGAGCAAATCCGTATGGAAATTGTTAAAAATTTAAACCAATGGCAAAGCGATTATGAACAGGGCTGGCTGGCTCAAGACGCGCCGGTCGCTATGATCAGATTGAACGAAAGCGCTGAGGATTGAGGACTTGATGACTAACCTTGAAAAATCCAGCCAAAAAATAACGCTGGCCCTGTTGGCCTCGCAAAGTCTCTTTTCGGCTGCTATCATTATCACTTTTACAATTGCCGCAATCATTGCCGTAGAACTGGCCGGTAATAATAACCGGTGGACCGGCGTGCCATCTACGTTAGTTGTGGTGGGCGCAGCGATGGTGGCTTACCCGATGGGATACTTTATGGACAAAGCAGGCCGCCGGATTGGCCTTTCTATCGGCTATCTGTTTGGGGTGGCCGGGGCGCTGGTGGCCGGTTATGCGGTAATTCTGCAATCGCTGCCCATCTTTTTAGCAGGCATTTTTGGCCTGGGCCTGACTAAAGGGGTGATTGACATGGCCCGTTACGCGGCAGCCGAGGCCAATCCAACCCATCGGCGGGCGCGGGCTATGGGCTGGGTGATACTGGCCGGAACCGTCGGTTCAATTTTGGGGCCTGGCCTGATTGAAGCGACCGGCAATATGGCCAACCGAGTCGACCTACCCACCTTAAGCGGGCCGTGGTTTGCGGCCGCTCTCTTTTTTGCCCTATCGCTGGTGATTATTCATTTATTCTTGCGACCCGACCCTCAAGTGATTGGCCGGCAGTTGGCGGCGCTGGAACCGGCGACTGATCGCCAAACGGAAACCGGCGGCAGAGCCTACCGGGAAATACTGCGCGACCCGAACGCAAAGTTAGCCACCGGAGCCATCATTTTTAGCCAGTTGGCAATGGTGGTGGTAATGACGGTGACTCCGGTTCATATGCACGACAATCGCCACGCGCTGGGCGCAATTTCGTGGGTAATTATGGCCCACACGTTGGGGATGTTTGGCCTGTCGTTTGTGACAGGCTGGCTGGCCGATAAAATAGGGCGAGCCAGGGTTATTCTTATTGGCGGCTTAATTTTGACGGTGGCCTGTTTAACCGCTCCCTACTCAAACAGCGTCGCCTGGCTGGCGATGGCCCTGTTTTTACTGGGCCTGGGTTGGAACCTCTGCTTTGTGGCCGGTTCTACCCTACTCTCTGACCTGCTGCAACCAGAGGAAAAGGGCCGGGTGCAGGGGCTAACCGATACGCTGATGAATGTTGCCTCTGGCGGAGGCAGCATTGGCGGCGGCCTAATCTTTGCTGCCCTGGGCTTTACCGTAACCAGTTTACTGACTATTTTTATTGGACTGGCCCCGGTAGCGTTGGTTATTTTTCTGCGCCCTCCACAGCAAGAAGTGGTATTGGAGGGGGTTTCTTCTGGTTAATGTTTTTTGGGAAGGATGCCAAATCCTGAACGCCTGTTGACCTGGATGAAGCTCTACCCACACAGTGAACTTCAAAAGATAAAAAGAGGCCGGTTTTATGAACCGACCTCTTTTCTTGTTCTTTACACTATTTTCACTTGGTAAGCATCTAAAAATAAGTTCCTGCAAAAGGAGTCAAAAAGTGCATTTTTTGACTCCTAAAACGAGAAGTTATTTTTGGACGGTCACTTGGCAACCACCTCAAATGATTGCAATAAAATTGCGCCATCCGGCGAACCATCGACCGATAAACGCAGGCCGGTCGCAAAATCATACAGCCCGACCACTAACTCATATCGACCCGGCTCCAACCCCTCTAATGGTATGCTCAAATCATCCTTAATAATCTCTCCGGTATCCCATAAACCTGTTGGGTAAGCGCCGCCGGCCGGAGGGGCATCCTTTTGAGCTGCCGTTTCTCCGGCGGCATTACGAAGGTGAGCAAAAACGGTGTAATCGGCATCCAGCCTGGTTAACGCTTGCCAGTAGAGCGTAATTGGTAATTGGTAATTGGAGATTGGTAATTGGAGATTGGGAGAGGCTGGCGCTAGGGAGATTGTATCTCTGCCCGATTGCTCGTTTGGCAGGTCAAAACCAAGCAGTTGTATCTGGTCGCCTAGAATAACGTTTACCTTTGTTTGGAGCTTAACTTCCGTTACCGTCGCTCCTGGCGGAGGGCCGCCTACTTTTATCGGGCCAATTGCCACCGAGGACGCATCCGTTGGCTCGCCGGTTTCAGGATTGAGAATAAGGAGCGACTCTGCTTTTCCATTGACTCGCCGGTACAAACCAACGTTTAGGGTATAAACCCCGTTAGGAGCATCGGAAGCTACGGGCACAGCAAATCCATCGGAAACAATCTCGCCGGGCGACCACAGCAAGGCGCTGTAGTTCTCCCCCGGCAAACGGTCGTACCCCCCCCAGACAACCTGCTGATTATCCAATAAACGGTCAAAAATAACGAAATCCTCGCCAATCCATTGCAATCCTTGCCAGTAGAGGGTGATGGGCAAGCCGTCACCCGGCTGAATTCGGCGGGTGGGTAACGTGTAACCCAACAGTTTGACCTGTCCAGAAAAGTTGGTGTTTAGTTGATGGGCCATTTCTGCCGGCAGTTGGAAATTTCGGTGATTTGGCGCAACTTGTAAAATCGTTTTACCCTTAGCGTCAAGGCGGTAGTTGCCCGGCGGCCAATCTGGTCCGATGATGAAGTTGGCCCAGTTTGAGCCGGTAGAGACCGGTTGGTGGGGCATGTTATCCGGCCCGACCAATTTTGGATTTTGGATTTTGGATTTTGGATTATAAAAAGTAAGTTGCGCTGTTTCACGCTCGTTGAATGTGACAGGTTTGTCAATAGGTTGACCATTACGCCACAGAGTCCAGGCGGTGTTTTGGTCGTACAAGCCGGTCATCTGCCATAAAGTGAAAGGCTCTAGGGTTTGCCAATCAATAACTGGACCATCTTGGCCCAAAATCCGTAATTGCACTTGGTAATCGCCCGCGGCCAGGCCGGTCAGGGGCAACCAGCCTGCATCGCGGATAATATCGCCCGGCTCCCAGGCGCGATTGGGGTAACGGGCCTGGGTTTGGTACGCTTGCCAACCGGCAACCGCCGCTTGCCAACTGGCAACCGCCGCTTGCCAACTGGCAACCGCCGCTTGCCAACCGGCAACCGCCGCTTGCCAACCGGCAACCGCCGCAGACCAACCCGCCTGTGGTTGTTTGATGTCGTTTACCAACTGCAATTCCACCTGATAATCTTCCGGGGCAAAGTCATCGCCCCCTTGCCAGATAAGCGAAACTTGCAGGGCTTGTTCTAATTGAACAAAGCGATAGTCAATCAGCGTTGCGCCGCCGGGCAAGGTGATGGAGGGTATTGGCCCTCTGGCTGTGGCAAGGTATGGTGTTGTTCTAACGGGCAAGGGGTCGCCATAGACGTTAGCCATAAAAATCAGTTGGCTAAGAGCGCCGGTTAATAGCAGGCCCACTACCCCGCTAAACATAATCCGCGAAAGATAAGGGGCCAGCCGCAGCAGATAGGGAAAAACACGCGAAACGTTAGAAAAGACACGCGATGCCGCCCACAACCCCAACATCAACAAAATGGTCGCAGCCGGACCGGACAAGAAGAGAATGTGTCGCCCCTGAACCGCCTCAAGAGCATCACGCGCCCCAAAAAGCCGAATGAGCATAAACGGCACAGGCAAGGCGCAATGAAGCAGCAGCAAATTTATCCAAAGACGATTGCCCCTAACCGCCCACCAAAACAGAGCCAGACCACCGGCAGCCGTCATCACAATCAGGCTGATAAGCCATATAAACCAGTTAAGCGGATAGGGGCGGACCACAGGGTTGCCCCAAAAGGTGGTGGGCAACTCGGCGATGATTTGCCAGAGGGTATGGCTTTGTTTGTCGATGTGGGCCGGGGGAGGGGCCTGCCCGCCGCTTAACCAGGCAAAAATCTCTTCCACAGTGCGGTCGCTGCTATCGCCCCGTAACAAAGGGGCAATAGTACCTAAAACGGGGCCATAAGTATCAATCTCGTTAAAGTTGACGAGCAGATAACCAAACCACCAGCTTGTGACAAAGAGAAAGGCTAAAGCAGCTTGCGCTAAATGGATAAGAAATGGACGCGTGATGCGGGCAACCAAAGGTTGCTTGGCGTGATGTGCCTCTTCCTTGTTTTGTTGATTTGCTGAGTTGATGAAAGCAAATATTAAAATTTCCAGGGGAAGCAAGGCAGCCAGGTATTTTGTAATCAGGGCCAAACCTGCTAAGGCTCCCAAGCCCCAAAAACCCCAACGGGGATAATAACCTTTGACTACACGAATACCCATCCACAAAAAAAGAGAAGCTAATAACAGCGTCAAACTATCATAGTTAAAGAGCATCCCCGTAAAAAGAAAGCGCGGGTTAAAGGCCAAAAACGCAGCAGAAATCAGAGCCGGAAAGTGGGGAGAAATGCGCAAGCGGTACGGGGTCGGAAATTGGAGATTGGGAGATTTATTGCTACCTGCTACCTTGCTACTTGTAAAAATCTCCAGCGCAATCAGGTAAGTTATCGCCAGTGTACCCAGCGAAAAGCCAATCGAAAGAAACCGGCCCAAATGCCAGACCAAAATCTCCTGCTGCCAGGGGAATAGTTCATCTTCGGTGTGGAGGATGGCTTCTGGTCCTTGCGCCGGGACCAACTGGCGACGAATGTTATCGGCCCGGTATTTGAAAACGGGCGGGCCGTCGGTGTCAACCCAGGCCGTTAAACCGGCGGCAAAGAGATGATAGCGCGGGGGCCAGTCAGATTTGTAGCCTGCGATTTCACGCTCGGCGGCGTTGGCCGGTAGGCGACCGTTTTGGGCAATAAATTGGGCATACCAGTAGTGCGCCCACTCGTCCGCTCCCCGACCAATAGGCACAACTATGCTGTAGGCAATAGCTAAAACCAGATAGAGTACAAGAACCAGGGCTAATTTTTGGTTATGATTCGGTCGCTTAAGGGATGCTAACACTTGTCAATTTAACCTCATTAGCCGGGTTGCCCGACACGGTCAATCGTTGACCTGTTTGAAAATCGTATAAGCCAATTACAAACTGATATTCCCCGGCAGGTAGCTCATCCGACAAGGATAGAATAATCTCATCGGCAATAATTTCGCCGGGGTTCCACAAGCTGGTGGGGTAAGCCCCATCGAGTGGCGGTTGATCTTTTTGGGCAACAACCTGACCGGCAGCGTTGCGCAAGTGGACAAAGGTGGTGTAATCAAGGGGTAAAATCGACTCGGATTGCCAGTACAGGGTGAGTTTGAGAGATTGGTAATTGGTAATTGGTAATTGGTAATTGGTAACTGGTTGGTTGGTTTCATCGGTCAGGTCATAGCCTAAGAGGGTGAGATTTGGGGCGTCGCCAAAGGGTTGATTTAAGAGCGTTTGAGGGCTGGCAGTTTCAAGGGTGAAACCGGAAGAAGCGTCGCCAACTTTAATCGGGCCAATATTGACGCTACTGGCATCGATAGGTTGACCATCCCGCACTAACGGTAGCGAGACAGCCTGCCCGTCTACTTGTTTGTAAAGCCCAACATTGATGAAGTAGACTCCATCCGGCGCGTCGCTGTTGACCGGGACGCCAAAAGGATCGCTGATAACCTCGCCGGGAGAC
This sequence comes from Chloroflexota bacterium, assembly GCA_024277275.1. Classification (GTDB taxonomy): domain Bacteria; phylum Chloroflexota; class Anaerolineae; order 4572-78; family J111; genus JAJRVO01. The sequence continues at coordinate 236 of JAJRVO010000780.1, read as the reverse complement.
CAGTAGAGGGTGCTGTAACCCTCGCGGGGCAGGCGGTCACGCCCGCCGTGGACGGTTTGGTCGGCGGCCAGCAGCTTGGTGAAGATGGTGTAATCGTCGCCCATCCAATCGAGGCCCTGCCAATACAACGTCACCGGAATACCGCCGCCCGGTTCAGCCCGATTTGCGCCCAAATCATAGCCAAGTAGCTTAACCTGATCGGCAAAGTTGACTTCAAGCCGCCGGCTCATAGGCGG
>JAJRVO010000779.1 GCA_024277275.1 Chloroflexota bacterium | reverse complement strand
TAAGGTTAACATTTTTGCGGTTAAAATTAAGCGTTCGGAAAAGGTTTTCCGCCGCTATTGGTTGTAATGAGAAATTAGAAGGATACTGATTACCAACCTGTAGACGACTGCTTTTACTATATCACAACTTTAGGGAAAATTATAGTGTTTTCTTAAAATGCCTGGGATTGCATTATTGAGGAATACCGAGTAGTAGGCGGGCTATTGTTATGTCATTTCGACCAACGGGAGAAATCCCTACTGTCAATGATTACCAGCTTGTTTGGTTGGAAACAAAGTGTGTATGGTTACTTATGGCATAAAAACTGGTTTTGTCTGCCGTCTTTAAGAGACAAGTTGCGCATTTCCAATTCTGGACATCAAAATCCGCTGGCCCTGACCATATTTGCGGAGGTTCACCTGCCTGTCATTCTCAAGCAGAATTGAGGCGGGGGGTGTTGTCATCATTGAGGATTGAATAAGGCGCTGGTTGTCATTTGCAGACCAGGCAGCGCCGTAGACTCAATCACCTCATCTTCGGTGAATTGGCCCAACAGCGCATACTCGCCCCCGGAGAGGATAAAGACCTCAACGGAGCGGGTTTTTGGATTGGCTATCCAATATTCGGACACGCCGGCCTGCTCATACGCGCTAAATTTGATGTATTGGTCCGTGCGGATGCTGCTGGGGGAGAGGACTTCCACAACAATATCGGGAGCGCCCTCAAAGTATTTTGCGCCGGAGATTGGTAATTTCTCGGTTTTGATGAAAAAAACATCAGGTTGTACAGGGCGGGTGTCTTCGGAAAGATGGATTTCAAACGGGGCGGTCAAGACCCGACCAAGTTTGTGTTCCAGTACAAAATTCGCCATTTGTCTTGCTATTTCAAAAGCAGTAAATTGATGATCAAAACCTGGCGCGTTGGTCATGTAGAGTACCCCCTCGATGATTTCATATCGTTGTCCGTCGTCCGGTAAGTTTAGATAATCTTCATAAGTCCATTCCCCTTGGGCGGGTTGAGCCTGGGTTGGGGCTAATGTCATTTCTGCCATTGTGTTGCCTCCTCAGTTGGCCATCGCCAATCGCTGCTGCCATTTAGTTTTATCTTTGTTGGTGTATTATACCATACTCCGACCAAGAATGCGGGCTTGGGATCGGTAATTGTGAATGGTGAATGATGAATTGTGAATGAAGGGGCAAAAGGGAGGTTTTCGTTCACCATTCACAATTGGCAATTCACAATTCACTGTTTTCTTTTTTCCACTCAGCCGCCAGCGCCCCGTAAACAACCAGGTCCACAAAATGGTCGTAAAGCCACTCGACCTGGCGCGCAGTTCCCTCGTTGGTAAAGCCCAGTCGCTCCGGGACGGCCCGGCTTTTGTGGTTCTCGACGGCGGCGCGGATTACCACCCGGTTTAGCTCCAGTTCGCCAAAAGCGTAATCTGCCAAAAAGCGGCAAGCTCTGGTGATGATGCCCTGCCCCTGAAATTTGGCCGCCAGCCAGTAGCCAATATCGGCAGAGCGATTGGCCCAGTCAATCTTGTGGTAGCCAATCATCCCGGCCAACCGGCCCCGGTAGACAATAGCAACCTGAAAGCCCTGATTATTGGCAAACTGCTCCAGCGTGCTTTTAATGAACAGCCGTGAATCTTCCGGCGAGGTATTGGCGTCCAGCCACGGTAGCCACTCGCGCAGATAGGCGCGATTTTCATCGACCAGGGCAAAGAGTTCTTCGGCGTGGCGTTCCTCGCGCAGGCAGAGTTTGATGTCGTTGTCAACGGTCAGGCAAAACATCGGTAAATGCCTCTTTCAAGAATGCGGAATGCATTCCGCATTCCTAACCTGAATAAACGGAATGGCAAATGAGCGAATGGCGAAACTGAACCATCTTCGCCATTCGCTCATTTGCAGATTTGCTATTGAGCTACTCTCGCGCCCGCATATGCGGGAACAAAATTACCTCGCGGATTGACTGCTGGTCGGTTAGCAGCATCACCACCCGGTCAACGCCGATGCCGAGGCCGCCGGTGGGGGGCATACCCTGCATCAGGGCGATGACGTAATCATCGTCCATAACGTGGGCTTCCTCGTCTGTAGTTTGCTGCTGGTCGATAAAACGCCGGCGTTGGGCAATGGGGTCGTTTAGCTCGGAGTAGGCGTTGCCAATCTCCATACCGGCTACAAACGCCTCAAAACGCTCCACCACGCGGGGGTCGTCGGGGCTTTGCTTGGATAGGGGCGAGATGTCGAGCGGGAAGGTGTGAATAAAAACGGGGTCGACAATGGTTGGCTCCAAATATTCGCCCAGCAGTTCATCCACCAATTTGCCCCAGGTTGGCTGCGGCGACACGTCCAGCTTGCGCTGCTGGCACTCAGCCCACAAGGCCTTAACGTCGGGGTAGGTGTCAAAAATGTCGATACCCGTTTGCTCTTTGATGCCCTCGGCCAGATTTAGCCGTTTCCAGGGCGGGGTCAGGTCAACCGCTTGGCCGTTAAAAACAACTTTGGTGGTTCCCAAAACCTCCTGGGCAATAAAGGCAATCATATTTTCGACCAGGACCATAACATCCTGGTAATCGGCGTAGGCCCAGTAGCACTCCATCATGGTAAATTCCGGGTTGTGTTTGGTACTGATGCCCTCGTTACGAAAGTCCTTGCAGATTTCGTAAACCTTGTCGATGCCGCCCACAATTAGCCGCTTTAAATAAAGCTCGTCGGAGATGCGCAGGAAAAGCTCCATATCCAGCGCGTTGTGGTGGGTGGTAAAGGGCCGGGCCATCGCCCCGCCGTAGATGGGTTGCAAAGCCGGAGTTTCTACCTCCAAAAACCCCTCGCCATCCAAATATTTACGCATAGCCGAGATTACCCGGCTGCGCTTGCGGAAAATGTCGCGCACTTCCGGGTTGGCAACCAAATCCAAATATCGCTGCCGGTAGCGCGTTTCAACATCCTTTAGACCGTGCCACTTTTCCGGCAGGGGGTGCAGCGCCTTTGAGGCCAGTTGGTAGTTGTCAACTTGAACCGTCACCTCGCCGGTGCGGGTGCGAAAAAGATACCCCTGCACGGCCACAAAGTCGCCCAGGTCAAAATCTTTTTTAAAGACGTCGTAAAGTTCCGTCCCCAACTCATTCTTTTTGAGGTAAATTTGCAACCGGCCGCTGCCGTCTTCAATGTGAGCAAAGGCGCTTTTGCCCATAATGCGCACAGCCACCCATCGCCCGGCCACCTCAACTGAAAGCTGCGGTTTTTCTTCGCTATCTTCGGGCAAAGCCGCTTCGGCCTCTTCAAACATCTTGATGGCTTCTGCGGCAGTATGATTGCGGATAACGCGGGGCGGGTAAGCCGGTTGATTGCGTTGGGCAAAGTTATCAAGTTTGCTGATGCGTTGTTCAACTTGCTCGCCAAAGTTTTTAAAGTAACTGAGGTCTTGTTCCATAGGTCGTCTTCTCCAAAAAAGTTCAGTAACTCAAGTTGCTACCTTAGCCAACTAGTAGCCGGGAAAACCAAACTATTCTGTACCAGATACCTGAGGAAGTAGGAAGTATGGAGTAAGAAGTAGGGGTTTCCCCCTAATCCCTACTCCATACTTCCTGCTTCCCGATTTGGACGCATAGGTGGCAACTTAAGTTAAGTAATAAAAAAAGCGGGGCCTTTAAGACCCCGCTTATTATGCACGTTGATGACGTTTGGCGCAAGCTACTTGATCTTAAGCACTTTGAACACAATTTCGCCGCCGGGGGCCTCGGCCTTAACGGTATCGCCCTTTTTAGCGCCCAGCAAAGCCCGGCCAATAGGCGACTCGTTGGAAATTCTGCCGTCCAGGGGGTCTGCCTCGGCAGAGCCGACAATCTGGTAGGTCTCTTCGTCAAAGCCGTCTTCGGCTACAGTTACGGTGCTGCCGATATCTACTTTGCCGGAGCGACCGTTTTCTATGATAACCGCGTTACGCAGTTGGACTTCGATAGTTTGAACCCGACCTTCCAGAAAGCCTTGAGCTAACTTGGCCTCGTCATAGGCCGAGTTTTCGCTCAAGTCGCCCTCTTCTTTGGCCGATTTAATAGCCTCGGCTACCTCTCTGCGGCGGACGGTCGTTAGATATTCAAACTCTTCTTCTAATTTTTTCTTACCTTCTTGGGTTAGATAAACAGGTTTATCTGCCATAAAAAATCCTCGCTTCTCACATAAGCCGCTGTAATTTATTGGCGTAGTTATTGCCTAATTAATACCTACAGCGATTATGGTTAAAAAATACCCTTTTGTAATAGGGGTGAAATAAAACAAAGACCGTGTCCCGCCTTCAGCGGGGCTACAGGTCTTATGTTCTCAAGATTATACTCTAAATTTAACGTTTTGTAAAGGGGGTTCTTCCCACTTTAGTACTATACGATACATACTATCTCTCCGGCTTAACTTTGATTGGGTTTACTCTTTACGCCCTATTATACCCATTTATCCGGCGGAACCTTCATTTCATCCATTAAATTTTCCCACCGTTCAAGACGAACTCTGGCTTGTTCAAACAAAGCCACCAGGATAGCCTGCGAGTCGGGGTCGTTAATCAGGCTCTTTATCTGGTCTTCATACCATTTGTTCTGATACTTCAAACCGCGCCAAACAAAAATTAATTTATCACCCAGCGCCCGGCGACTGCGCGACTGATGCAGGAGCTTTTGGTCAGGTTCAGCCGAGATTTGGTTTACAGAAACGGCTCCAAGCTGGCGCAAGCGGCTGGATACGCGGGCAATGGCCTCATGCGTGTCTTCTATTACAAAACTCAAGGCCGATTTTACGTAGGGGTCTTTGATGTTTTTATGGTATTCGCGCAACATTACCAGTCGTTCAAGCTGGGTTTTTATGTGCTGGGTTAAAATTACAACTGATCGATTATCCATGCTTCACCTCACCCCGGCAAAAAGATCGTCTTCTTTATCAGCGCCCGGCTTGTTTTTTGGATGGGACAGAATAAAGGCTTCTTGCCAAAACCAGTGGTTGGTTGCCGGGTCAAAATTGTCCTGAAAAAACGGCATCATATCCGGCTGAATTTGGCTGGCGTAGCATCGGATGCCATTGAGTTTGGTTTGGGCATAATCGCGGATATCGATTACCGTTGTGATTTGCTCCATTGGGTAGCCCATAAAGGGAAATGGAATGCCATCCATCGATACCGCGCTTCGACCGGTAGTTTCCTCCATTTGCTCGATTTGCTGCTGCGGCATAGCCCGGTAATAAAACTTGGCGACCTGGTGCGCCGTGCCAATTTCGGGCCAGCGGTCGGCCTCGGCGGCTAACTCTACGGCGGCGGCGCTCCAGCGATGCACAACCAGGTGGTCAAAATGGCCGTAGATGCCCTCCGGCCCAAAGGAGAGCACAACCTGCGGTTTAAGGTGTCGCAGCAGTTTGACAATTTTGTAAACGGCTTCGCTGGGCGGGACCAGGGCTGTTTGCCCATCCATAAAACCCAAAAGGTGCAGGTTTTTTATGCCAAACTGTTCACAGGCGCGCCGCAGCTCTTGCTCTCGCAACAGGCTTTTGGGTTGGGTTGGGGTAACATCGGGATTGACAACGCTGCCGGCCTCGCCGAGTGTGGCTACAACCAGGTGAATGTCAACCCCTTCTTGAGCATATTTTGTTAAGGTACCACCCGTGCCAAAGGCTTCATCATCCGGGTGGGCAAAAATAGCAACTAACGTTAATTTATCTGTCATAACATCACCATTTGTTAGAATTTAGCGATGTTATACTGATAGAACATTTGTTCAAGTATAACACCGGATAAGACATATGTCAAAATTTAGATTACAGTGTACTAATTTCTGCCTCCTCTACTCCACCTTTACCTCTCCCAAAATAACGCTGTTGCCGGGAGATTCTCCGGCAAGGTTGTCCCAAATATTGAGCCGTTCAAAGGTGTCGGGGTGGTAGACGCCCAGCATAACGGCGTATGTACCGGGCGGCGTGGCTGGGGCGATGGGCAGGCGAAATTGACGGGAGGAAAATTGGCCGGGACGCATATCGGTGGTTAGCAGGCGGCAGGCCGGGTCGTCGTCGTGCTGCCCCCAGCGCGCGCCATCAGGGTCGACCAGGTGAACAAAGGCCCGGTAGCGAATATCCATCGGGGCCAGACTTTCCCAATAAACGGTCACGGGCAGTAACTGGCCCGCTTTGCCGGTTGGGGGCAAGTTGTAGCCGCGTAAGAGCAGCTTATCGCCAAAATTGAGAGAGGCGGGCTGGTTGATGGTTTCAGCCCGGGCAAACGGGCGGGCGTTGCCAGCCGGTCAAAGGCGTGCCGGTACTCTTCCATATCTATTATTTCCGGCTGGCCCGGCGGCGCATTTTTTTCATAAAGATGCAGCTTTGGCTGCCGGTCGACCAGCACCACGCGGGTCAGGGTGTAACCTTGCTCTATAATTTCTGGCTCTTCTTTGGGCCATCCTTTCCAATCTCGACGCAGCCAGTAGTGTTGGGGGTCGGTGTAGCAGGAGCGAGGCGTTTGAAACGTGTACCAAATAGGCGCTGCAAACGAGTCGTTGACGCTGCGGAAATCACCGGATAGGTCGCCGGAGGCCCACAGATAGCCGACTGCTTTCCAACCGCTGAGGCGCGGATTGGAAAAAATTTTGCGGGGTCGGGGGATGCTGCCGTAGAGTAGATTATAAATGGAGTTGGGGTTGGCAGCAGACTCTATTTTAACCTGCCAGTAGGCGGTTACGGGCGATAGAAAATCCAGATATTGGTAATAGAGAATCAGGCCGGCGATAAGGGTCAACAATACAACCATGAGCGACTTTAAAATTACTCCTAATCTGGGCAGAGTGGAACCAAACAGGTATGGCGGACGCGCAGGGTCGCCAGGGAGACTCAACCAGGCCCACAAATCGGCCAGCGCAAAAGCCGACAGGAGCGCCCAGGCCGTGTAGGCTATTTGGATGTGATCGGCTGCGTCTTTAGCCAGAAACAGCAGCCCTCCCAAGGGGACGGCAAGCCAGAGAAACAGGGTTTTGGTTTCAAAAGTGGTTTGGGGTAGCAGAATAACCATCAGGGTTAGCAGGGCGTAGGGTATAAAGGCTACGTTGGCGGAGCCGATAATCCAGGCATCGGGAAAAGCGACCGAGCTGATTATCGCCAGGCCCAGGACGCTCAAAATAGTCCAGCCACGCCATTTCCATTGGGCAAAGTTTCGGATTAGTAGCCAGGTCAACAACAGCGCCAAAACCGGGGCGTGATAGCGGGCGCTGTAAAGTTTATCCTGGTCAAACAGGTTATGCACCCGGTTGTATAGCAGCGATTGGCCAATCCGGTCATTGGCAAAGTATTGTTGAACAGAGCCTATGTTGGGGTCGGTCAGGTAGGGTACGTAGAATAAACTGACCAAACCGGCAAAGAGTACACCCGCGCCGAGCAACCAAAGCCATTGTTGTTGCCGGGTTGAGCCATTGCGTTGCATCTTGATCCAGATAATGTAAGCAAAAACGGGCAGGTAGAGCAGCACATCTGGGTGGGCAATTAACCCAACAGCCAGGGTTAGGGCCACCCACAGCAAAAAAGAGTTGATGTTTTCTTTATAATAGCGATAAGCAAACCACATAGCCAGCGCGCCCCAGAAAACAATCAGGCTTTGGTTTTCTACATGGCGGGCGTAGGCTACAAAAAAACCATTGACAGAAACAAAACCGGCGGCCAACAGGCCAACGCTATCGCGCCCGCTCATGCGTCGCCCCAAAGCGTATATGGTTGGGATGAGCAGCAAGGAGGTTATGGCAAAGGGGGCGCGAGCAATTCCCTCGGTGAGCCAGCCGTTTAGGTACCACAGGGCAGCGGGCAGCAGCCAGTGAATGGGGCCTTTGCTGTCTAGAAAAGGGGCGTATTCTTCGCCTTTGTAGGCTCGCACAATAAGCCGCATATTTTCCAGCGCGTCTTCGTGAAATTCGGCATAACCAAGTCGAAACAGGCGGGTAGAGGCGGCAACAGCCAGAATAGCCAGTAAGATGAGCAAGGTGGTGCGTGAAGGCCATTCGATTTTAGATTTTAGATTTTGGATTTTGGATTGATGGGTGTGGATTGATTGGGAAATTAGGCCGGTCAGGGCGGTCAGGGTGAGGGAAATGAGAAGTGGGGTTTCGGTGAAGGGGCCGGGTAAAAGCACTGTGATAAAAAGGGTCAGGGCAGAAAGTAACGATGAAAAGCCGACGATTAACACAATGCGCTCAATGGCTTGCCGGGTTTGCATCCATTTTAGGGTAGGGAGCCAGGCCCAACCTGGTAAAACAAAAGTTAAAGCCAGGGCGGCGGGCATTCGCAACCAGATCCAATCCGGGTTGCTAAATAAAATAATGGCATTGCTCAGGAGCAATGCCACAAATAAACCTATCTGTGTTTTGGATAATTTCATTTATCTAATATGAACTTGCCTGTCTCGTTCCCAAACTGAAGTTTGGGAACGAGGGTAAAGTAGCCTAATATGAACTTTGATAAACGTCATCCATAGCTTCGGTGAGGTCTTCTAATTGATGTACTTGTTCGGAGATTTCTTCTTGCAAGCGGTTAAGTTTGCCGCCAGATTCATCTTTGCTGCCTACCAAAAGCAATTGAGAGTAGATTGTGCCAAGCGATGTGATGGTGCTATCCAGTTGGTAAGTGGCTTTGTATATACTATTTTCAAGATTTTGCAGGGTTTGCAGTTGGCGTTCTTTATCGGCGATGGTTTTTTCTAACTGGTTGCGCACTCCGGGGTCATCTTCCTCAGCCAATTTCTTTTTAAACTTTTTTATGGCTGTTGGCACGTTGTCCAAATCTCGTTTGATAACTTTGTTCAAATGAAATTGGTCGACACGTTCAGCCAGGTTGTAAACGGCTTGCAACCAATGGGTCACTTCTTCAGTTGCACTCAACAGCCGGTCGCGCAACACCCCTGCGGGCACTTTCTCAACCGCGTCATCAATGAGCGACCAATATTCAAGGGCCTTGTCAACTTTGTCGTTCAGGGTTTTATCGGTAATGGTAGCCGGGTTGAATTCAACTTTGGGCTTAAAAAGATCGGCCACGGCGGCGGCATGAAGTTTTTCGTTTTTAAGGTTAAGATACAAAAACAAAACTTCGGTAAGGGCTAAAACAAAGACCCCGCCAACACCGGCAGCCGCCAGCGCCCCAAGCCCTGCCAACCCAAGAAACGGTAGAACCAAAAATGACAGACAGCCGGATAGCAGAATGATGCCCGCAATTAACGTTGCATTTAGCGGACGGAAAAAAGAGTAGAGCAAAACGGCTTTTCTGATGGGCGGTTCTTTAAGCCAGTCGTCTCGTTGTTTTTTGTAGTTGGCAATAATGCTTTTAAGAATTGCCGCTTGGGCGCGTTTTTCTAAATCTCGGCGTATGGACATAGTGTCTTAGGCTTTTACAGCGACAAAAAATTGTCGCTCAAGGTTGCAAGGTTGCAGGGTAGCAGGTTCGGCAATTTGCAACTCTGCAACCTTGCAACCTTGTTTTCCAAGCAAAGTCTTGGAAAAATTTAGAACCTTTCAAAATTTGAGAAGGTTTAGAAATCTTCTAATGAGCTGGCCTCTTCATCCGCTTCCGCTTCTTCTGCCTCTAAGCCCAGACGGCGGCGGCGTTCTTCTAACTGGCTATCCAGCCGGTCGCGTCCCAGAACGTCATCCATCTGGTTGCCCAGGCGGTCTGCTCGCATTTCAACCTCGGCATCGGCGCGGTCAAGTCTGGCCCTGATTTTGTCGGCTACCCGCGCAATATCGGAGTCGCCTACGCCTTCTAATGAATCCAGCGATTTCATGCTCTTGGCCGCAATCTCTTTGGATTTGGCCAGTTCCAGCAAACCCAGTACGTGCTCTCGCTCTTGTTTAATTGTGCGCAGACGGGCTTCTAATTTAAGGCGAGCATCTGCCAGTTTGTCCGCTTCAACTTTTTGGCGCATATACTGCTGTCGATACTCATCGGCCATATCAATTTTAGAGTTATACTGGCTTTGGGCGGCCATAGCCAGATCTTCTTTGCCCAGACCCAACAGCCGGTCAATATCTCTATCCAGCGACTCGGCCTCGGCTTTGAAGGTGTCATATTTGCGTTTTAAGGTTTTTACCTGCCCTTTAACCGTAATCAAGGCGTCTTCCAGATCATCCAGGTTGTTCTCTGCCTGGCGGATATACTCATCTAACACAGCGACAGAGTTGCTATCTAGCGCTTTATCTACCATTGCATGCAGGTTTGCCTTAATCAGCGTGTCAATTTTTTGAAAGAATGATTGGGCCATGAATGTAAGCCTCCTTGCTTGATTTATTACATATGTTGTCAGATTGGATTTTGTTTATACCAGATACCCTACCATTATACACACAAGCGCCTTAATTTTCCAATTCAATTCTATGAGAATTTTCTTATTGCTCTGAGCCGGTTTGTAACCGGCATTGTGGATTACAAACTCGTTTCAGGCGTTTAAAACGCCGATGAATTGTCTCAGGCGAACAGGCGTGCTACAATGCCTATTGAAAGGGAACAGCAATGGCCGATATTCAGAGCGTGCGTTTTACCTTGCCACTTCCGCCAAGCATTAACGACCAGTATACCCAAATTGGCAAAAGGCGAGTGCTTTCAAAAGAGCATGTCAAATTTAAAAAACAGGTCAAGCAGCAAGTGCATCGCCTGCGCGTGGATAATGTGTTAACCGACGACTTTATTGCCGCCCTTAGCGCCGGTTGGGTGGGCCTTTTTCTGGATTTCTATTTTGAAACCCCTCTCCGTCGAGACCTGGACGGCGGCCTGAAAATTACCCAAGACGCCTTGTTGGACTCATTAGGCATCAATGACAACCGGGTAGTGGACATTCACCTGATAAAACGCATTGCCCCCACCAACCCCCGGGTAGAAGTAGAGTTAGAGGCCATTCCCACCTGGCAGTTTGATGATGAGTACGTGTATTTAGAGGAAAAATAAAAATGATGAATGCGGAGCGATGAATAATGAATTTTTCCTAATTCATCGTTCATCATTCTACATTCATCATTTTTGTAGAAAGGGTGGCTAGTGGGGTTCGAACCCACAACCTCCTGGGCCACAACCAGGTGCTCTACCATTGAGCCATAGCCACCACATATGCCGCATACGGGATTCGAACCCGTGTTACCGCCTTGAGAGGGCGGCGTCCTGGGCCCCTAGACGAATGCGGCAGTGTTGATAAAGTATGGAATAAAGACAAGTTTTGCCCTTATCCATTGGGGCAATCCCAGGCGCGCCCCGCTTTGTAATCTATGGATTGAGAATTAGATAACTCCCCATAACCAAGCCCAAATTTCCAGGTGTTTCAATGGCAAAATGGGTAGGTTATTAAATCCACAGACCTATGCCGAAGGTGGGAGTCGAACCCACACGAGGGAACCCTCACTACGCCCTGAACGTAGCGCGTCTGCCTATTCCGCCACTTCGGCCCAAATCCAACTTTACAAGGGGGCATTATACTCCAATAGGGTTAGCCCGTCAAAATCAAAGCAGATTTGCTGAAAGCAAAAACTTGAGTTGACATGGCCTCGATTGTATGCTACCTTTACTTCATTCAATTGTGGGGTAAGGTGCTGGATTTTCCCAAGACTACGCTTGGAAAACAAGGTTGCAAAGTTGCAAGGCAGCAGATTTGGCAACTTGCAACTTTGCCGCCTTGCAACCTTTATCGACAAATTTTGCCGATGTAAAAGCCTTAGACGCTAACCCCAAGGTGCAAAGCGTTATCCCACCCCAAACAAGATAATTAAAGTAAAATGCCCCGCTACTAATTCAAAACTTGTTTTGAAAAGTAGTTGCTGTCTCCACGGCGCTATGTGATTAAATCTAAAGAGAAACCCCGATTATCTTTTCGGTTTTTGTAGTGATGTAGAGGCAGCCAAAACTTTTCTTGCGAAAACCCAAATCAATAATTTTAAGGAGATTATAATGAGTACTGCCAAACTAATTTTGGATGATGGACAGGAGTATGAGCTACCCGTTGTTGTTGGTTCTGAGGGAGAGAAGGCCATAGATATCACTAAACTTCGGGCCGAAACCGGATATGTTTCTCTGGATTCAGGCTACGGTAACACGGCCTCGTGCCAGAGTTCAATTACCTTTATTGATGGAGAAAATGGAATTCTGCGTCACCGTGGTTATTCCATTGAGGATCTGGCCAAGTCATCCAGATTTCTGGAAGTCTGCTATCTTTTGATCTATGGCCGCTTGCCAAACACGGCAGAATTAGTCGAGTTTGAGTACAATTTAAGCTGCCATAGCCTAATCCACGAGGATATGAAAAAGTTCTTTGAGGGCTATCATCCTGACGCTCACCCGATGGCAATTTTATCGGCCATGACTGTGTCTTTATCTTCTTACTACCCTGAGGTGGAAAAAGACTCTGATCTTAACATTATCCAGTTATTAGCCAAAATGAAAACCATTGCCGCTTTTTCTTATAGAAAGTCAAAAGGCTTACCCTACGTTTATCCCAGCGAAGGTCTGAGATACACCGAAGATTTCTTGCACATGATGTTTTATGTCCCAACCGAATGTTTCGACTTACCTGATGTTTTTGAACATGCTCTAAACCTACTCCTGATTCTTCACGCCGATCACGAACAAAATTGTAGCACCTCTACCGTCCGTATGGTAGGCAGCAGCCGGGCTAACTTGTTTGCTTCCGTAGCTACCGGTATCTGCGCCCTGTGGGGGCCGCTGCACGGCGGGGCAAACCAGCAGGTCATTGAGATGCTGGAGCGAATTAGAGATGATGACTGCAACTTTAAGAAATATATTGACAAGGCCAAAGATAAAAATGACCCATTCCGGGTGATGGGATTTGGTCACCGGGTTTACAAAAACTTTGATCCTCGGGCCAAAATCTTAAAGGGTATGACTGACAAAGTTTTGGACCAACTGGGTATTGACGACCCGCTGCTGGAGATTGCCAAAAATCTAGAGGAAATTGCCTTAAATGATGAATATTTTGTCAAGCGTAAACTTTACCCCAACGTTGACTTTTACAGCGGCATCATTTATCGGGCCATTGGTATTCCTACAAATATGTTCCCGGTTATGTTTACTCTGGGGCGTTTGCCGGGTTGGATTGCTCAGTGGAAAGAATTAGTAAACGATCCCGCCGGCCGGCTAAACCGTCCCCGGCAGATATACACTGGCGAGAATGAGCGCGCTTATTCGCCCATAGCAGAGCGATAGGGGTTTAAGAAGTAGGGAGTAAGGAGTATGAAGTAGGGAGTAGGAAACAGGTAATATTTCCCTTACTCCCTACTCCCTACTTCATACTCCCTTTTTTTACAACTCCGCCAATTCCTCGGACACATCTCCCTTTTCAACTTCAAGATCGCGCAGCCGACGCTGTATCCGCCTGATATCATCGGCCCGATTGCCGCCGGTGGTCATGCGGTCTACCAGCAGCCCATCCATTAAAAACACAATGCGGTTGGCAAAGCTGGCGGCAAAGGCGTCATGCGTGACCATAACAATAGTTTGCCCCAATTCATCGCAAGAGTGACGCAGCAGTTGCAGAATCTCGCTACTGGTTTTGCTGTCCAGGTTGCCGGTCGGCTCGTCGGCCAGCACAATGGCCGGCTTGGTGACAAAGGCGCGGGCAATAGCTACGCGCTGCTGCTGTCCGCCGGATAGTTGGTCTGGTTTGTGGCTTTGCCGCTCGGCCAGACCCACCAATTCAAGCAGTTTATTGATTTTATCCTGGTGGTTCTTAATGTTTTGCCCGTCGATGAGCAGCGGCAAGGCCACATTTTCCTCGGCGGAAAGGGTCGGCAGTAGATTGAAAAATTGAAACACAAAGCCGACATTGCGCCGCCGAATCAGCGTCACTTCATTATCGTTGAGTAGCGAAAGCTGTCGCCCGGCCAGCTTCACCTCGCCATCAGAGGGGCCGTCTAATCCCCCCAGCAGGTGCAGCAGCGTACTTTTGCCGCTTCCGCTTGGACCCATAATGGCCACAAAATCCCCTTGTTCCACGGCAAAATCCACCCCGGCCAACGCGTCGACCTTAACCTCGCCCATTTGATACTGTTTTTTTAAGCCGGATGTTTCCAGAATTGACATAAGCTTAATGACCTTTCCCTTGCCTCAATGTCTCCAGTTCTTCCTCAATGAAATTATCGACCAACAGCTTGTACATCCCCTCTATCACATCCGGGTTTAGACCGGCAGCCTCGGCCATTTCTCGGCGAGTGCGCATCACTTCAGCGTAACGGGTGGGGGCGCGTACTTCTTCATCGTTCTTTTTAAAGTTGACCACCTGATGCACGTAACCGGCTCTGTTACCCAGCAGCCGGATAATTTCGGCGTCGATGACGTCAATGGCGTTGCGCGCTTCTTGCAGGCTGCCGACCTCTCGTACCTCAAGCAGTTGGCTTTGCGTGTCGGCGTCAAAATAAGGGGCGTAAGGTTTTATGTCCAGCACCGGCGCGCCGTCTTGAGCGTCCAGCCGGCTGACTGTAATCACGTTGCCCTCAATCTGCTCGATGCGGGCCACGCTGGCCCCAATGCAATTGGGGCGAAATTGGGTGCGGGTGGCAAATACGCCGGTTAACGGATTATCGGGGTTGTGGCGCGGGTGCAGTTGCAACTGGATTTCGCCGGCTTGAATTCGGTGAAATTGAAACAAGATCAAAATATCTGTTCCCGGTTCCAGTCCCATTAAACCCGGCATAAATTCCGGCTCAACCATCAACTGTGAGATGTGCGTCCGCATCTCCTCGGCGGGAGTGTTCTCTTTAAAATCGCTCTTGACAAAAGCGATGGGGGTTAGGATCAATGTGTCGTTCACAATACGGCTCCTTACTTTATTCTGGTCGCCCATTGTGGATTGAGACGAATGAATTGTCAATTACCGGCAGGGGCTATTGGTCATCTTTCTCTATTCTGTAGTAAAATTCTGAAACTTGGTAAAAAATGCAGGTAGACCAATGCCAACAAAGAATAATATTTAACCTGACAGTTTGTAAAAGAACAGTTTGAAGTATTAAAGGAGAAAAACTATGCCTTACTATGAAGAACTTCCTGTAGAAGTAAACCCTGAAGACCTACCGCTTCGGAAGATGGCCCCCTGCTGGGCTGATGGGAGGGTAGAAACCCAAGATTATGATACCAAGGATGCCAAGTGCGAATGTAAGTATATGGTCTGTTTTGTTGATGGACGTAACATTATAACAATGAAAATCCCGAAAAAAGATGGTTCATAAGTAGCTATTAGGAATAGTACGCGAATATTGATCTTTGCAATCTCCAACTTGTATGTTGGTAATTGACTATAGAAAGTTTAATCTTTCAGATGGAACATTAATGACAGATTGGATTATTGAGCGGATTACCGTATCCGATTTAAAAAAAACAATGAAGAGTACCTCATCAGTGCATCCAGGGTTAGAGGCTGTTCGTCAGGAATTATTTGCAAATTTCTCACCGCAAGAATTCCAGAAACGTTACACAAGGCTCCTGGCAACAGATAGTCAAAAGGTGGCACAAGCGCCAGAAGTAAATAGTCGCGGAGCGGAAGCATTCTGGATCAAAAATGGAGATGTTCCGATAGCGGTAGTGATTTTGCATTTTTACTATTGGCAAATTCTTGCACCACAGATTTGCATCCGGGCGAGTTGCCGAAACAATGAAATTGTGGATTTGGGATTGACCAAATTTGAAGAGTTAATAAAATCACAGTCTATCCCCCGCCTTGCAGTGGAAGTAGCCTCTTTTTGGGTTACTCCTGCCTATAGAGGACAGGGATTGGGAAAATTTCTTTTCAAAAAGGCTCTAGCTGTCTTTGATAAATTTTTGAACAAGGACGACTATGGATTCACTGCGGCGAAAGGCAAACTGGAAAAGCAGAAGAGTAAGGTAATAATTCAATATCTTCTAGCCAATGAGGAAAAAATAAATGGACGTTCTTCTAAAACTGGTCAAGTTTGTATAACTGGCTTAATGGTCTCGGTAGAAGAACTAAATAGAGCTTTAGGACTTGATTGTCGCTACTTCCCAATTCACCCAGACTCAACTCCCACAGCCATATTGGCCAGGAGAGCAAGTATGAGGTTTATAGGTTATCTCAAGTCAACAAGCTCTATCTATGGAAAGGTTTGGTAATGACCAGACTCAAATACTCGATTGATACACGTACTATTCAACCGGGAGAATATTTTGTTGCCATTCTCGGCGACCGGTACGATGGGCACAACTTCATTCCGCAAGCGATTGAAAAGGGAGCAATTGGTCTAATCGTTGAAAAGGACGTGACCGGTCTTGGTCTCCCTGCTCATATTGTCATCAAACAAGTACAAGATACTATTCATTACCTGGCCGGCGAAGCCCACAAGCTTATTGAGAAATTGCAAACTGATGTTATTGCAATTACCGGTTCGGTAGGTAAAACGACAACAAAAAATGCAATAGCTACAGTTTTGCGTCAGGCATTTCCTGTTGTCACCTCCAAAGGCAACTTGAATACACTCTTAGGCTTGTCGCTGACCGTTTTAAACCAATTGAGTGATAACAAGCAGAAATTAGTAGTTGAAATGGGCACGTATCAAAAGGGTAATATTGCCCATTTATGTTATTTTATCCCACCCGCCATATCTGTCATCACCAATATTCATCCTGTTCATCTTGAGAAAATGGGCACAATGGAAAACATCACCCTGGCAAAGCGTGAAGCAGTTGAGGCCCTGCCCCCAAAGGGTATAGCCTGCTTGAACTGGGATGATTCTCGGGTTCGCACAATGGCGGACCATTGCCGGGGCCGAGCTATCTTTTACGGTCAGCAACCGGGGGCAGATTTCGTGCCTGAGCGCATCACAGTAGATATTCCCCTGCTTGGTTCGTACAAAATCTATCCGGCGTTGGCCGCTTTTTGCGTAGGCCATTGTTTAGGTTTACCAGACAATATAATTAATCAAGGGCTTTCCAAGCTCACTCCGAATAAAGGACGGCTGGTTAAACTGCCCGGTATCAATAAGACCACCCTACTTGACGACACATATAACGCCTCGCTTGTTTCCACTTTGGTTGCTTTAGAGGCGTTAAGCAACCAACCTACCAAACGCCGTATTGCTTTTCTGGGTGATATGCTTGAGTTGGGTGATGAGGAAGCAGTTTCACATCGCCAAATCGTTAAATCCACAATTGAGGTGGCCGACCGGATAATCCTGGTAGGCCCTCGAATGTCTCTGGCGGCCCGGCAAATGAACACTCCACAAGATAAACAGATTTTTACTTTTGAGAACTCCAACAATGTAGTCACAGCGCTTAAAGCCGGACAGGTTTATCAGCCTGAAGAGGGTGATTGTATCCTGGTTAAAGGTTCTGCCGGGGTGAGGATGGAACGGGTTGCCCAATGCTTGTTAAGTCCCGAAATAGACGCCAACTCCACCCTGGTTCGGCAAGAGGCCAGTTGGAAGGATATATGAGTACGATGAAACTATCTGATTTATTAACTGCTTTACCAAATAAAGAGATTGTCCAGCCAATTCCTGATAATTTAGAGATTCAGGGTATCGCCCACGATTCTCGAAAAGTCGAACCGGACGATTTATTCATTGCCATTGAAGGCCAGGCAACAGATGGACATCAATACATCGCCCAAGTTATTGAAAAAGGAGCCATTGCTATTCTTGGTCAAAGATATAATCCGGATTATCCTGTCACTGTTCCTTACATCATTGCACCTGACTCGCGTGCTGCGTTAGCGACAATGGCCGCTGCTTTCTATAAATTCCCGGCTCACAAGCTTCGAGTTATCGGCGTTACAGGCACAGACGGAAAAACGACCACAGTAACCCTCATTCGGACAATTTTGGCGGCGGCCGGCTATAAAGCTGACATGATCACCACCATCGGGGCAACCATCGACGGTTCAATTTCCGACACCGGAGTTCATGTCACCACACCCGACGCCCTGGAGATGCAACGTTACCTGGCCAAAATGGTCGAATTAGGGAGTGATTATGCAGTGTTGGAAACAACATCTCACGGCCTTAATCAATTACGAGTGAGTCACTGTGCGTTTGATGTAGCAGTCATTACTAATATTTACCACGAACATCTGGATTATCATGGCTCGTACGAGGCTTACCGCCAGGTCAAAGCAACCCTGTTTCGCAGCTTGCGGGAGGATACCTGCTACAAGCCAAATATCCCGAAAATCAGTATTCTCAATGCAGATGATTCATCATTTGAACATTTAAGGCATATAGAAGCCGATGTAAAATGGAGTTATGGTTTACTTCACTCCGCCGACTTTAGGGCCAAAGATATTCTTCATACAAAGCATGGTTCACGCTTTACGGCAATAACGCCCCAGGGAAACGTGAATATTGAGATGGCTTTGCCGGGTGAGCATAATGTTTACAACGCCTTGGCCGCTATAGCTACCTGTTATTCACAAGGTATTTCTTTGGCCGCTTTCCAAGAGGGCCTGGCCTCTGTCAAAAGGGTGACCGGACGGTTGGAGCGAGTTGATTACGGGCAGGGTTTTGACGTTTTTGTTGACTATGCCCACACGCCCAACGCCATAGAAAGGGTTTTACAGTTGGCCCGAGAGCTAACCCAGGGTCAGGTTATCATCATATGTGGTCTTTCCAGCGGTTTGCGAGATAGGACAAAACGCCCCATACTGGGCGAAATCGTTGGCAAGCTGGCAGACAAAATTGTCATTACTGCTATGGATTGGTACGCAGAAGACGTGGGAGAGATTATGCGGCAAATTGCAGCCGGTTGCGAAAAAGTAAACTGTCAAGCAGGCAGCGATTATTGGTGTCTCCGCAACCGAAAGGAAGGTATCGCTTTTGGGATAAATCTGGCTCAACCCGGCGATACAGTGATAATCGCCGGAAAAGCCCACGAACGGTCCATATCTTATGGTGGCGTGGAACACCCGTGGGACGAGTTTGAGACCGTCAAGGAAGCATTAGAAGCAAAACTTGGCAGATCACTATAAGGATAAGGATATATGAACAATAATACAATATTGTCAAGAACTTTTCACTTTGCCAAAACTTTTTCAGGTATTCCCAATGCCCCATTTCTACATGGCCCATTATTAAACAAGATTTTGAGTTGTCTATCCGATATGGGCCTCACCGAGAAAACAAAATCCAGCGATTTTAGCCGGGGGGGATATGCACTTGATGATTTTTGCTTATATGTTCATTTCAAACGAGGAAAAGCCGCCCAACCACTCCTCATCGACTCCCATCTTGACCATCCGGCTTTCGTTCTCGACGGAAAAGGCTGTGGTCTCGCTTTTGGTAGCGTGGGTTTGGACCGTATAAAGAACTTGCTAAAGAGTGGGCCGCTTGAATTGCGAATTTTTGACCCTGCCGGCGAATTTCTCACCTTGGGGCAATTAACAAACTTGCAGCTTTTTACGGCCCAAATCGAAACGCCAACCCCGATACCTGGAAATAGCTACGGGTTGTGGAATGTAACCGATTTTGAAATTAATGATGATAAAGTTTTTATGCATTCTGCGGATAACATGATTATGACCAACGTTATGTTTGCCCTGATTGAGCAGATTGCTTCATCTCCCGAAAAATTCCCCGATTTAGACATAACCTTTGTTTTTACTTTCCTGGAAGAGGTTTTTGAAGTATCGGCTTCGGCTTTAGCTATGAAACGTCACACCCCATTCGGTCAAATTGATCACAATTGGATAATTATAGTTCTTGAATGCATGCAAGCTGTACCATTAGCTAATCAAGACCACCTTGTCTCATCTCAAAGCTTAATGGAACAAGACCTCCGCAGCTTACGATTAACCGATGACGATAAAGCTTATTCACCGAGACTTCGGAAAGCGGCCTCAAACACAAAAAACACACATCAACTTTATCAAGCCTTCGACTTACCATTACCAAATCATGAGGCCGGTGTTGTTATTAAAATCAATGATACAGACACTGTTTATGGCTACGAGTTTCAATCTCAACCAAATCTTGCCGAGTCGCTCCTGTTGACCACAGCAGATAAATTGGGTGTCGCCTACCAACATACCCTCTCTGGCGGCGCATGCAATGGTACTGCCTATTCTCTTTTTCCCACTTCCAGCCATATCGCTACCCTGTCTGTGCCAAATCCCTATAAACATAACATATATTTTGATGGCAGTGTGGTTCCTGAAGAAGTTAAGGTGACGGATATTAAATCTGTAGCCAAGGTCATGCTGCTAATTCTTGAATCTGCCGGTCAGGAAATTTCTCAGCACCCTAAAGCCATCAGCCAACAGTTAAAAAATACAAGTTTAGTCCCTGGTGGCCCTGTTGCCCGCAGATTGAGAGCAGAAAGAAGCACAATTGCCTGGTCTGCCCGGTCACGTTTGAGCAGGAGTTGCTACTTTGGTAAAAACCCAACCGAGAAACTGATATTTAACTTGCGTGGTGGATTGGCTCGTATTCGTGAATTAGCTCTGCAACGAGTTCCCCTCTGATCTTAAAAATAGTCGCCTATGGCGCGAGGGTGTGGGGAGTGTCCCTCCACTTCCCCTCGCCATACGCACGGTAGGAAAATTACATTTTCATAGCAGAAAGGTTGTTCTATGATTTACCTTGACGATTTACTTAAAGCAACCGGCGGCGAGCTACACAACGATGCCGTCGCCACCGAGTTCAGCGGCTTTGCCTTTGACTCGCGGCAGTTGGAGCCGGGCCAGCTTTTTTTGGCCGTAAAGACAGCCACCGGCGACGGCCACGACTACATCGGCCCGGCCCTGGAGCGAGGCGCAACCGGCGTCTTGTGCGAACACCGCGAGGCGCTGCCCGCCAACGGTCAGCCTGCCACGGTCATTGTAGTCCCCGATGTGCAAGAGGCCCTGAGCGATTACGCCGCTTACATTTTGCGCAAATATCAGCCCAAAGTAATCGGCGTCACCGGCTCAAGCGGTAAAACCACAGCCAAAGAGGCCATTGCCGCCGTGCTGCAAAAAGGATATCGGGTTTTTAAGAATTATGGCAGTTACAACGGCCAGTACGGATTGCCCATCGCCCTGGGACAGATTGAGGCCGACCACAAAATCGCCGTGTTAGAGATGGCCTCCAACACCTTTGGCGAAATCGCCAAACTGGCCCGCATTACCCAGCCGCAAGTGGGGGTAGTCACCACCATCAACCAAACCCATCTCAGCTTTTTAGGTACGCTAAACAACATTGCCGCAGAAAAAGGGCAACTGATTGAAGCCTTGCCCTTTAACGGCTCGGCCATTCTCAACGCCGATGATCCCCGCGTGGCCGGGATGGTGCCGCGCACGCAGGCCCGTATTTTAACTTTTGGCCTCAAAAAAGGGGCGGACGTGCGGGCCGACGACCTGAAACTGACCCCCAAGGGCCTTACCTTTACCCTGCACTACGAGGGCCAAAGTTATCAGGGATTTACGCCTCTTTTGGGACGACACTTGATTTATCCCACGCTGGCCGCTGTGGCTACCGGCCTGGTTTTCCAGATTCCCCCGGAAGTTGCTCTGGATGCCGTGGCGCAACTTTCTCGCGTGCCGGGTCGAATGAACTTGCTGTCCGGCAAAAACGGAACCCTGATTCTGGACGACACCTTTAACGCCAGCCCGGAGGCAACGATGGCCGCGCTGGACACCCTGACCGAACTACCCGGCGCAAACAAGGCGGCTATTTTGGGCGACATGCCGGATTTGGGCGATATCGAAAGCGAGGCGCATCGTCAAATTGGCGACTACGCAGCCACGCGAGTGCAGCGATTAGTCACCAAAGGCGAGGCCGCCCAGGAGATTGCCGCGGCTGCGCTGGCTGTTGAAAGCGGGCTGGGTCAGCACGCCGTCCACGTCACCTTTACCAGCGATGACGCAGTGACGGCGGTCAAGGATTTGCTCTCGCCGGATACCACAATTTTGGTAAAGGGCGGGGCCGACGTTAGATTAGAACGGGTGGTTGAGCGTTTGCTGGCCCAACCGGAGCAGGACCGGCGGCAACTGGTTCGACAGGAAGCGGGCTGGCAGCAGGTTCGCTCCATCCAGCCCGCTCGACCAACCTGGGTAGAGATTGACCTGGAGGCCATTGCCAATAACGTCCGTTTGCTGGCCGATATTGTGGCTCCGGCCAAGATTATGGCTATTCTCAAGGCCGACGCCTACGGTCACGGGTTAATCAAAGCGGCCCGCACGGTCATCAACAACGGGGCTACTTGGGTGGGGGTGGCCACGCTGGGCGAGGCCATCACCCTGCGCAAAAAAGGCATTGACGCGCCGATTTTGGTTTTGAGTTACATGCCCGCCTGGCAGGCTCACGAGGCCATTAATCACAACGTCAGCGCGACTATCTTTACCGAAGAATTGGCTCGGGCCTTTAGTCGCGCCGCAGATGATTTAAACAAAGAGGCGTATGTTCACATCAAGGTGGATAGCGGTATGGGCCGGTTGGGGCTGCTCCCGCATCAGGTGTTGCCCTTTATGAAATCCCTGCCGCAAACCGGCCTAAAAGTAGAAGGCATGTACACTCATTTTGCCGCCGCCGACGAAGCCGACTTGAGCCACGCCTATGAGCAATTGAGGCGTTTTCAGGAGTTGCTGGCTCAACTGGACCAGGCCGGACTGCGCCCGCCGTTGATTCACGCAGCCAACACTGCCGGGCTGCTCAATTTGCCTGAGTCTCGGTTTGACATGGTTCGGCCCGGCATTGGGCTGTACGGCCTGCCCCCTTCGCTCGACACACCGCTGCCTGAAGGTTTCCGCCCGGCGCTGACCTTCAAAAGTACCGTTGGGCAGGTCAAGACCTTGCCGCCGGACAGCCCCATTGGCTACGGCGCAACCTACCGCACCCAGGGCCAGGAGACCATCGCCATTATCCCCGTCGGTTATGCCGACGGCTTTCGGCGCGACCCCCGCACCTGGGGCGAGGTTCTGGTCAAGGGGCAGCG
>JAJRVO010000778.1 GCA_024277275.1 Chloroflexota bacterium | reverse complement strand
TGACCCGGCTACTGTTTGGTCATCGCCTTTACCGCTGTAGCGAGGCATTTTTAATGTTCCGCTATCATCGTTGCTATCGTCCTGGCTCCGGTCATTTGCCGGCGGCGATTTGGGTTTATCACTCTCTGATGACATCTCTATTCTCCCTGTTTTTCCATAACTATGAACACTCCCTTTATCTTATCACAGAAATTATCTGGTTCAAAACCTATTTGCCGGTTAGAGGGTTATTTACAATTGTTAATTGCTCATTGTTAATTACTCATTGGCCCACAGGGGTATTAAAAGGTGATTGCTTAAATCTGTGAGCTTTGTTACACTTTGAGAAGCGAGGATATAAACTACATATGGATATGCAAGAGATTTTAAGCAAGGTAATCACCAGCACCAATGAAATCTTTGAAGCCGAAGCAGGCTCGGTGGCTTTGTTGAATTCATCGGGCACAGAAATTGTAATTCGGGCGGCTGTGGGCGCGGGCGCGGATGCTGTTCGCGGTTTGAGTTTGCCGGTTGACAAGGGTGTAATCGGCTGGGTAGCTTCTCATCAAAAACCGGCGCTCATCCCGGATGTTAATAAAGACAACCGTTTTTTTAAGGACATTGACAAAGACAGCGGTTTCCACACCAAATCTATTCTGTGTGTTCCTATGCAAGCCGATGGTCACACCATTGGCGTGATTGAGCTGATGAATATGCGCCAGGATTATCTTAGCGACAACGGCCTAAAAATATTGAGCGTTATTGCCGACCACGCCGCCCTGGCCATTGAAAATGCCCGCCTGCTAAATCAAACCCGCCAAAAATCCGAGGAGCAAGCTCTGCTATTTGAGGCAATGGCTATTGTCACCTCAGACCTGGCCCTGGATACGGTACTGGACGCGGTGAGTCGCCAGATGGTAGAAGCCCTCAAAGCCGACCTGGGCATTATCTCTCGCTGGGACAAAACCAGTAATCAGCTACATATGATGCAAAGTTACGCCGGCCCGGGAATTAAACGCCCGGATCAGGTTATCCGTTCTCTGGATAACGCTACCATACCTCTTTCCATATTGGAATCACAGGATTCGGTCTTTTTAGAAGCCGGCGACCCTAACATCTCCAAAGAAGAAATGATATGGCTTGAACAGTTTGAAGTTCAGGCCTTATTCCTCATCCCCCTCATCTACCGCCGACGCACCATTGGGCTGGTAGAGATTGGACGTATCCACACCACTGAGGTCATTTCGCTCAGCGATTTACGCCTGGCCGAAACCATGACCGCCCAGGCCGCAGTAGCCATTGAGCATGCCCGCCTTTATGACGAGGCTACGCGCCACCTGGCCGAGGCCAGAGTATTGCAAGAAGTTATGGTTGCGGCTGCCTCTACGCTTGATTTTAACCGGGTGCTAACCGGCACAATTGAAGCCCTGCACCGCACCCTGGGCGTTGAACGATTGGGTTTTTTCCTGCCCGCTGAAGATGGCGCAACCATAGCCGCTCACCCGGCTACAACCGGCTTTGACCTTAAAAGCGAGGCCTTACGAATTCCAATAGAGGGAAGCGCCATAGGGTGGGTTATCCGCAATGGAAAACCTCTGCTTTTACCTGATATCAAACAGACTAATCACTACTATGAGTTAGTCGCCGACACTCAATCTGAACTGTGCGTTCCTGTGCTTTTAAATGGGCAGGTGGCAGCCGTACTCAATGCCGAGAGCGCTCGCCTGAACGCTTTTGATCAGGGAGACCTGCGGCTTTTTAGAGCCATTGCCGCCGAATTAGCCGTGGCTCTTGAAAATGCCCAACTTTTTCAAAAAGAACACCGCCTGGTTAGCCAGCAAAAAGCTCTTCTGGACGTGCTGACCGATTTGAGTTCGGAGTTAAAGCCGGAAATTCTTTTTCAGCGCATTATCGAACGCGCCATTGAAGTCATCCCCAACGCCGACGCCGGCAGTTTAATTGTTCCCAAAGAGGATGTATTTGTTTACGCGGCAGCGGTTGGTTTTGACATAGAAAAGTTAAAAAACTTTGCGTATGCCCGTAAAGATTTTTTTAAATTTCAGTCCTGGTCTCAAAATGTAGCGCGTCTCTCCCAAAAAGAGATTTTGAGCATTAGTCAAAAAATTTTTTCCGCCAATTTTAATCAATTTTCCGAAGCGGGTCGCATTGATGAATTAAGGTCTTCCCTGCGAGCCTTTCTGTACGCAGGCGATGATATTTTAGGATCAATTAATGTTGACAGTTTAACAAAGCCTAACGCCTTTACCGATGAAGACGAACAAACTTTGCTCCTCTTTGCCAGCCAGGCCTCTATTGCCATCCAAAATGCCCGGCTATTTGAAGAAATTCGGACCACGGAGGCAAACTACCGCGACCTGTTTGACAATGCCAATGATTTTATCTTTACTCTGGACGGCAACTTTAGAATCAATAGCGCCAACAAAGTTGTCTTAAAAACAATCGGCTACCGGCTTGACGAGTTGATTGGCACTCATATCACCAAATTTATCCCCGCCAAGTCGCGCCTAAATCTTTACAAACTCCTTAAAAGGCATCTGGGGTCTACCCAGGCGCCGGCCACCTTTGAGTTCCCAATCAAAAGCAAAGATCAAAGCGAAATAGCGCTGGAAGTTACCATGCGCATTCAACGCGTGGGACGGCGACCGGTAGGCATCCACTGTATAGCCAGAAACATCACCCAACGCCGCGAACTGGAGCAGCAACTGCGTCAAACCGAAAAATTATCCACAATCGGCAAACTGGTTGCCGGAGTCGCCCACGAACTGAACAATCCGCTTACCTCTATTATCGGCTACGCCAGCCTGCTGCAAGAGAACGATCTGCCCCAAAATTACCTTGACGATTTAAAAATTATCTTCCGACAAGCCGACCGGGCGCGAGTCATCGTAAGAGACCTGCTAACATTTGCCCGAAACATTGACCTGGAAACTGAACCCGTTGACATTAATGAAGTTTTGCAGATCAGTTTATCGCTGATGAAACCGAACATGCAAGCGCAAAACATTCAGCTCACAACCTCGCTAGATTTTGGTTTGCCGCAAACCATAGCCGACCCTCATCAATTAGAACAGGTTTTTGTCAACCTTATTGTAAATGCAGTGCAAGCTATGGCTACAACGCCACAAGGTAGGTTTACTGTTGAAACCCGGCAAGTAGATGACACTGTTCTGCTCAGTTTTGCCGATAATGGACCAGGCGTACCCAACAACATTATTCACCGCATCTTTGACCCCTTCTTTAGCACCAAGCAAGTTGGCGAAGGGACCGGCCTGGGCCTATCTATCTGTTTTGGCATCATCAGCGCGCACAAGGGGCGTATCTGGGTTGAAAACTCTCCTGAGGGAGCGGCCTCCCCTGAGGGAGCGGCCTCCCCTGAGGGAGCGGCCTCCCCTGAGGGAGGGGCCATTTTTTACATTGAGTTACCCATTGTGCCGGTCAAAGAGCCGGCGCCCGCCAAATCCATTCCATTACCCGCGCCTCCTGTTTTAACGCCTTCGTCCACTCCCTTACACATCCTGGCCGTAGACGACGAACCGCCTCTGCTAAAACTGTTATCGCGTGTTTTAACAAGAATGGGACACACGGTTGAAACCGCCTCCAACGGTCAAACCGCGCTGCAAAAACTCAGCGCCAATTCCTTTGACCTGATCATATGCGATGTTGTTATGCCCGATATTCTTGGTCCGGAAATTTACGACCAAACCATAGAAAAATTTCCTGACCTGGCTAAACGCTTCATCTTTATTACCGGCAATGTTGTTGACATTGATACCAGAGTTTTTTTAGAAAAATCAGATCTTCCCTGGCTGCCCAAACCCTTTTTACCAGCCGATATAGCCAAAGCTATGGCAAAAACAATGAGCAAAACTAAAACTCCTGCATAGAAAACGCTCTTCATTGTCAACTTTTGAACCTTTGTGTTACAATCTTATAGAGTCTAAATTGGCGTTTTAAGCTTTTACATCGACAAAACATTGTCGAGAACCTATTAATGATGATAACACCCGAAATTGTAATTCTCTCAATCATACTGCTGGTTTTTGGCCTGTTATTTGTGCTGTCCGGTTTGCGTTTGCGGTCCAAAAGAGCAATTGTTCTTCATTTGTTTATCTACGCCGGTTTGGGGCTTGCATCAAACTTATTCCGGCTTATGGGCGCGTTAAACATCGCTTCGCTGCCGGGTGTTTCATACAACCTGCTTGGCGAGTTGACCCTGTTGGCTATGATTTTAGCCTTTGGCACGCTGACCTTAAGTTTTCTCAATAAAGAGCGAAACATTTTGGTTGGTTTCTGGATTGGCGCTCTTGTAATATTGCTTCTGTGGGGAGCTTTTGTCTTTAATGCAGGCAATCTGGGCAGCATAGCACTGGTTCCAGGTATAAACAACGCCTTAATACTCTCTGGGGTGGGTTGGGTTCTGGCCGTTGCCATATCATTTGCCGTTTTGGGCGCAGAATTCAGAAAACGCCAGTCAGTTAAGCACCTTAATAGACTAAGATATTGGCTTGTCGCCGCCGCCCTTATGGCAACAAGCGGCCTGATCTTGTTTATCAGCCCGGTCATTTTTTATTGGGCCGGTCAGCTTTTGATCCTCGTTGCAAGTATGCTGGCAGGCTATACAGTCTTAAGCTATCATACGGCAGATTTAAATCTGTTGGTTGGACGCGCCGTACACTATCTTGGTATTACCGGCGTTATAACCGTTATCTTCTACTTTAGTCTGGCCGTAACCGTCATTGTTAGCCGCAGCGCCCTTAACCGGGTCAATGTTTTTTTCTGGACGGTTCTTTTGGCGCTTTTGCTGGCCCTCATCATTCGCCCTTTCTGGTTATTATCAAATCAACTATTAACCCGTATTATCTTTGGCAAAAAGTATCGCGATGATAAACAAATCATCAGGCATTACAGCCAAAGAGTCAGCACCGCTCTGGATATACAAAGACTGGGCGACATTGTCATAGACCTGATGATAGAAACCCTGGGGATTGAAGAAGGCGTTATTTTTGTTAATGAAAGAGGGGGAGGCAGCAAAGTGTCATTACGCCCTCTGGCTTCTGTTGGAGTAAGCGGGTTGGCAACCGGCAACTTTGGCGTCGATAGCCTTTTTATCGATTACTTCCGCAACGGTAAAAAATTCTTGCATCAATATGATGTTGATGTGCTGCCGGAATTTAGTTCATTGCGCCCAGAAGAACGAACCTGGCTTTCGGGTACGGGTATGGAATTATATGTGCCTATCCTGCGCAACCGAGAGTTAGTGGGGATACTAGCCTTCGGTCCCCGGTCGCAGGGTACGGCCCATTACGAAGAAGATATAGAGTTGATGATTGCCCTGGCCGACCAGACCGCCCTGGCAATGGACAGCGCTCGTCTTTTTGAGCAGTTGGCAACCATCAACCTGGAAGTTGGCTCGTTAAGCGAGCAATTGGCCGGTATGGACCAAAGTAAAACTGATTTCCTGTCCATCGCCTCGCACGAACTCCGAACGCCCTTGACCCACATTCACGGCTATTCACGTATGTTACTAGAACTAACCGAAGAAGAGCTTCAAGACCCCGCTTACGTTAGAACCATCATCGAGGGCGTTGTTAAAGGCAGCGACCGTATGAAAACCGTTGTCGATATGATGTTTGATGTGACCGAAGCCCACATCGGCGATATGAATCTGTTTTTAGGCCCGGTTGCTTTAGAAGAGGTTATTGACCAGGCCACTCGTCCATTTTTACCGGCTCTGGATGAACGACGCATCGCTTTTGGCAAAACCGGCTTTGATGAAATGCCAATTATTGAGGCAGACGGCACCCGACTGGTACAAGCCTTTGAAAACCTCATAAGCAATGCCATTAAATATACGCCTGACGGGGGGATGGTTAAAATTGAGAGCCGCCCCATAGTGATGGAAAACGTCGGGTCAGCCGTTGAGATTGTGGTAGTCGATAACGGCATTGGTATTGACCCGGAACACCATGAGAAAATTTTTGAAAAATTCTTTCGGGTTGACGACACGGAACATCACAGCACCGGCAAAACCAAATTTAAGGGAGCCGGTCCCGGTTTGGGCCTGACTCTGGTCAAAGGCATTGCCCAAGCGCATGGCGGCAAGATTTGGGTTGAAAGTTTGGGAGAAGATGAGGTTAACTTCCCCGGAAGCAAATTCTTTCTTGTTTTTCCGCTGCATCCGGTGCGAGTGACGGAAAAGGATGGGGCAAAACAAAAACAATCTCAAATTGAAACGGTTCATTGGCGCAGCAAAGATTTAAAACCGGACAAAGAATAGAGGCAACTATTCACCCTCATATCATCCATTCGACAAGCCCTTCGTCAGGCTCAGGAATCTTCTCAGGACAGGTTTTGAGGCTGCAAGCCGAGAAATCCCTACGGCGCTGCAATTAACAGCCAGTTTACCGGATAAACCTTATTGGTAACTACTCAGCCACCCTCTACCAGACTCAATGGCAACCGGTAATTAGTAAATAGTAATTGGTAATCAGGCCAAATTACTATTTACTAATTACCAATTACCTGTCATAAGACGCCGCATCTTGCTCAGGCTGAGTAGTTACCCTTATTGCTAAATTTTAAGAACTAAAAACCGCCACGGCATTTAACCCTGGCGGTTTTAGATTTTAAAAACTGAGGCTATATTTCAGCGGCTTTGGCCTTTAACCTCACGGATTGAGTCGCGTATTAAGACCCTTCATCATAACTAACCGGACCTACAACATTCTCACTTGAGGCGGTAGGTTGCCGGGTAAATTGGAAAGTGGCGTAGGCGGCGCCGTCCATATAGGTTTTCAACACAAGGTCTGTGCCGTCAATCCAGATCCAATACAGCCCGGCGCTTAAACCGGCAAAGTCACAACTGCCCGGTCCTTTGGAACCGGTTAAACACTTGGCTTTGTAACCGCCGCCTTCGCTCTCAATCATTACCCACAACCCGGAGGCAGGCGTCTCTATCAAAATATTTGACCACGACCCAATGTTTTGGGCCGGCTTACTTGGGTTATCCCAGGAACCCACTACCCAACCGCTGGGCGAGGCAAAATTGGGACCACCAAAACTTACGCCTTCTTCAAAGAAAACCGAGGCTCTGTCTCCAGGTTCAACCTTGACATGCACAATCTCAGACGGGCGGTCCGGATCATCAATCCAGACATCATAGTCGCCAGGGGGGATATAGCGGAAGACAAAGCGATGCGGGCCAAACTCTACCGTATTGATAAAATCGCTTTCGCCTTTTACTTCATAATCGCCGCTCCGAACGTGAACAGTCACGCCTAATTCGTCGCCGGTTTTAACAATTAAGGTCGTGATATCATTCGGGTCGGGGAAAGTATCGGTGTTACCAACCCAATTGACGCCGCCGTTAATTACAACCTCAAGAGGATGATCGCTTTCGGGCAAAAGCGGCGGAACCGGCACAGATTGGTGTTCCGGCGCTGGAGGCACATCCGCTGCGTCTGTCGACTCAACAACAGCGTCATCATACACAGGAGCATAAGGCGGCGCAGTCCGCACCACAGGCGGTGGGGCATAACCTACTGCCGGGGGCGGGGCTGCTACAGGCGGCGGGGCATAGTCTACTACAGGCGACGGCTGATAACCGGGGATAATCAAGCGTTGACCAATCATTATAAAACCCGCATTATTAAGGTTGTTGGCTCGCATAATATCCAGGTAACTAACACCGTACTGGTCGGCAATAATTCCCAAGGTGTCGCCATAAGCAACAATATGGTAATAGGCGTTTGCCGGCGGGTTGTAACCCTGCCGGTAGCTGGCCGGCTGGGGGTTATAACCCGCTGCGGGAGGCAAGCAAATTTTTTGCCCCGCGTAAATCATGTCGTTGTTGTACAGGCTGTTATAGTTTGCCAACTCATGCAGGGTAAGGCCATATTCATAGGCAATGTCCGAGAGCGTCTCGCCGGCCCCAATGATATAATACTCCCCTGGGCATTGTTTAGCGTTGTAATAGGTGGGGGTATTCTGAGCGCCGGGGATAACCAACGGTTGACCCACATAAATCAGGTCCTGGTTGGTAATACCGTTCTGCCGCATAATGGCCTGGGTCGACACCCCATACTGAGCCGCAATACTGTAAAGCGTATCGCCATAAGCTACGTAATGAACGGAACCGCCTCCCTGCGCGCCAACAACACTAACCGTAGCTACGCCCAAAATTGCCGCCAGAATTATTGATACCAGATATTTTTTCATGCCTGCCTCCTGTACCCCCAACATTTAGGGAATGTGGATTGCTAACCACAATATATAGATATACTTTGGCACTTTGCTACTATACATAATATACTTGAACTACAAGAATATGTCAAGTTGTTTTAGTTGTGTGGGAACAGTAGCCACTTGTGAAACTTGAAGTTTCACACGCTCCGGATGAAACCCAACAGCAGGGGTGCAAGGGTGCAGGGGTGATTTTTGTTCATTGCTCATTGTTAATTGTTCATTGGTTTTATAGGAGAATTTTGTAGCCGGACATTATTATGCTAAGATGCACCCAATGTCCGGCTATAGTTTTGGCATAAAAAACCCCCGTCGGGGTCATACCCTGCTTATCCTCATTATTCTGCTTGGCTTTGTCCTGCGGCTCTATAAGTTGGGCGCTCAAAGCCTGTGGTACGATGAAACCGTCAGCGCGTTTCTGGCCGCCCAACCGGCTGCTGAACTAATTGCCCGCACCGCCAGAGATATTCATCCGCCCGGCTACTACCTGGCCCTCCACTTTTGGAGTCTCATCGCCGGACATAGCGAATTTGCCCTGGCCTTTTTCTCGCTCGTCTTTGGAATGTTGCTGATCCCCCTAACCCATCTACTGGCTCAACGCCTGTCCAACCGGTCCATCGCCGCCTGGGCCGCCCTGTTGGTGGCCTTCTCGCCTTATAATATCTGGTACTCACAAGAGGTACGGATGTACACGCTGGGCGCGGCCTTAGGCTTACTGGCGACCTATTGCGCCCTGCGCGGCCTGTCAGCCGGTCCATCTATGGCCCGTTGGTATTGGCTGGGCTATCTTATCACGGCGGCAGTTGGATTGTATACCCTCTACTATTTCGCCTTTCTGCTCATTGCCCTCAACCTCTTTTTTCTGGTCGATATCCTTTGGCTCTGGCCAAAACTTTGCCCCCGGCCAAAAACAGCCAAGACCTTTAGGGTTTTTAGAAACCCTAATACCCTGCGAAATTTAATCTTAACTAACGCCCTCCTCCTGATCGCCTATCTCCCCTGGCTGCCCATCGCCTGGCGACAGGCCGTCAACCCGCCCGT
>JAJRVO010000079.1 GCA_024277275.1 Chloroflexota bacterium | reverse complement strand
TAACATTTTTATGGGACACAGATGAACACAGATTTCACAGATTTTTGTTTAGTTTTTTACCATAATCTGTGTTTATCTGCGAAAATCTGTGTCCTATTCTCTGGCTTTCAGAATGTTACTTTGTGACCGTGCTGAGTATAGTTACCTACAATTTTATTTTGAGAGTGTACTTCAAAAAAAGCCGACTTGCAAATGAAATGCAAATTACCTTGTCTCTACCCGGCAAAAACCGGACATTTTGTAAGAGCGTGTTTCTTAAAGACCGCAGAGGTTTTTCACAAGACATTTTTAAGCGAATTTGCTCCGGTTATGAACCTGACTTACAGTTAAAATCGGCTTCAGAAACCTCTGCGGTCTGGTTTACACGATTTAAGAAACACCTTCTAAGCGTTCAGCCTCCTGCCCGGGATTGAAATCCCAGGCTAATACTATAGTCCGCCAGGCGAGATTTCTCCCTGCGGTTGAAATGATATGTAATGAGAATTAAATAACTGTCCCTCAACGTTGTAATTGGTAAATGGTAATTGGTTATTAAGCCAATCCCTAATTACTAATTACCATTTACTGCGCTCTGAAATGAGACAGACAGTTATTTAATCCCGATTCCTATGGGTGTGTTTCAAATGACTTGAGGAGTGCGGAATTTATTCTGCTAACTCGCTAAAAAGCGGAATAAATTCCGCACTCCAACTCTTTTTCAAGTAAAATGAAACACACCCAAATGATATGCCTGAATAGTTACGTTATGTTATAATAGCAGTATCAGCAAACAGGAGGTTCGCCGATGAGTTTGTCTGTTATTGTTTGTGGTATCGTTGTTATTCTTGTTCTTGTATCGGGTATTGCTTTTGCGCTCTACAAGGCCGGTTTTATCGTAGATAAAATAAAGGCCAAACTACCTATGGTAGAAATGGAAGCCAGCCGTAAAAAAGCTGCCGCTAATGACCGGCCCGCCGACTTGCAGGCCGGACCAAAAATCCGCCAGAGCGCCCAAGAGGGCGGCGTGATTACCGAATCCGGCATCACTGTCCCCGCCGATTCCGCCGTTGACGTCAACCAGCAAGCCAAAGGCCAAAAGAGCAAAATAGATGACAGCCCCATTAAACTTACCTGAGCTTGACTTGCCCCTCCGCCTGCGTCACTTTACCAACCGGGAGCAGGCCATTGCCGCCTTTGACGCCCTGTGGCCCGGCGACGGCGCCTGGATTTTGGCCTTTGACGGCTTAAGCGGCAACGGCAAAACCACCCTGATTGACTTTTTAATTGAATCCCGCTGCAAGCCCGGCCATCTCTGCCGGGCTAATTTAGACTTTGAGGGCAGTCGCGGCCTGACCCTGCGCGCCGACTGGCGAGAGTTGCTGGATACCCTGGCCGGTCAGTGGTCTGTAGCCGGTCATCCTGCTTACGCCGCCGGCCGCGACCGCGCCTTTGAGCAGTACGAACTGGCGCGCCGGGCCGTACAGGTAAATCTTAAGCAAATTGCCGAGCAAGGCCAGATAAGCGGCAGCCCCATTACCGTTGACGCCCGCCAAACCGAAGAGGAGCGCCGGGCCAATGAACGCGCCCGCCACCAGACGGCCGGGGCGCTTTCAAAAGCGGTTCTGGCCGTCCATAGCGGGCAACGGCTGGTCCTTTTTCTGGATACCTGCGAACTCCTGGCCGAGGACAAAGAGTATGAAGGCTGGTTGTGGGCCTGGCTGACCGGGCTGCATAGCCAACTGCCCGGCCTGCGGGTTATTGTGGGCAGCCGTAACAAACTGGATGGTTTTACCCGCCGCGAGTATTGCCAGGAGAGCCTGGGACTTTTTTTAGCGGAGGATAGCGATGACCTGCTGGCCCGTTTAGGCGTGGATGATCCAACCTGGCGAGCCGCAGTCTTTGACCGGTTGGCCGGGGGATACCCCCTGCTAACCGGGATGGCCGGTGATTTATGGCGGGTGGCCCGCCGGAGCGGGCGAGCCTTGCCGGCAGCCGATATTCCCCAATTGGCCGGAAATGAAGAGGCCGTACTGTGGCTAACCGGCCGTATTTTAGACCGGTTGACCGAGCCGCTTAAAAGCGCGGCGCGCTGGGCCGCCCTGCTGCGCCGCTTTGACCACGAAAGCCTGGCCCAAATTTTGCCCGACCAGAGCGGCCGCCTGAGCGAT
Source organism: Chloroflexota bacterium (assembly GCA_024277275.1). GTDB lineage: Bacteria > Chloroflexota > Anaerolineae > 4572-78 > J111 > JAJRVO01. The sequence continues at coordinate 2,609 of JAJRVO010000079.1, read as the reverse complement.
GACGACTACCAAAAGCTGTGCCGTTACAACTTTGTTTCCGTCTCGCGGGTGGGGGCGGGACAAGCCTGCCACAATTTGCTGCGCCGGGTGCAAAACCGTTATCTGGCCGATAACAAGCCGCAAGCCTACCGCGCCTTCCATAGCCGGTCCGCCGCTTACTTTGCCGCGGACAAAGATCAAGGTGAAGCCCTTTACCACGCCTTGCTGGCCGGAGAAGAAAATGCTCCGGCAGCCTGGATTGAAGCCACCCACGCCGCCTATCTGAATTCCGATTGGCCGCGCTGGTCGGCGCTGCTGGGCGTGGTGGAAAGCCCTGAACTATCCCCGCCGCCCTCATTAGCTGTTCAAGCCCGTTTTTGGCGCGGCCAGTGGCATCGCTGGCGCTACGAGATGGACGCGGCGTTGGCGAGCTACGGGCAGGCGTTGGAGTTATTCCGGGCGGTGGGCTCCCGGCTGGGGGAAGCCAACACGCTGAAGGCCATCGGTAACATGAAGTTGGAGCAGGGTGAAGGTGAAGCGGGTCTAAAGTTGCTGGAGCAGGCCCTCAATCTGTATCAGCAGGTTGGAGACCGGTCGGGACAGGCCAATATCTACTTTAGCCTGGGGTTGCGTTTGGCCCAAGCCGGAAACTTGAAAGAAGCTGAACCCCTGGTCGCTCAAGCGGTAGATTTAGCCCGACAAATCTTAAATCCTGACCATCCGGTGTTAGAACAGTGGGAATCTGTGCTGGCCCAAATACAAACCCAATTGGGAGAGGATAATTTGGCCAATAGATAGAAGTGATTTTTAAGGAGTGAAAAAGTACACTTTTTCACTCCTTTTATTTAAATTTGAGGAGACTACCAATATGACAAACGAAGCATATATTTTTGACGCAATCCGCACCCCGCGCGGCCGGGGCAAAGAAACCGGGGCGCTCCACGGGGTCACACCCGTTGACCTGTTAGCCGCGCTCTTTGTTGAACTGCAACAACGCTGCAACCTCGATACCGGGCAAGTGGATGACATTTTGCTGGGCTGCGTCACCCCCATCGACGAGCAAGGGGCAGATATTGCCCGGACGGCTCCTCTTTACGCCGGCTGGCATCTGGACACGCCCGGCGTGCAGCTCAACCGCTTTTGCGCCTCCGGCCTTGAAGCGGTCAATCTGGCCGCGATGAAAATCCGCTCCGGCTGGGAAGACCTGGCGGTAGCCGGCGGCGTCGAGTCGATGTCGCGTATCCCGATAGGCGCGGATGGAGGGGCGATTATGACCGACCCGGCGGTCAACAGCAAGATTGGCTTTGTGCCTCAGGGTATCAGCGCGGACCTGATTGCCACTCTGGAAAACTTTAGCCGCGAGGATGTAGACCGCTACGCCCTCTGCTCGCAGCAGCGGGCGGCCTACGCCACTGAAAACGGCCACTTCAAAAAGTCGCTTATTCCGATCAAGGGGCAAAACGGCGATGTAATTCTGGACTATGATGAACATATGCGCCCCGATACCACCCTGGAAGGGCTGGCCGGACTTCGCGCGGCCTTTGAGAAGATGGGGCAGGACGGCCCGGATGCCATCGCTCTAAAAAAATACACCCAATTGGAACGCATCAACCACGTTCACACGGGCGGTAACTCCTCTGGCATTGTGGACGGCGCGGCGCTGGTGTTGGTTGGGGCAAAAGAAAAGGGCGAGGCGCTGGGTCTCAAACCCCGCGCTCGTGTTGTTGCGGCCACACTGGTAGGCGACGAGCCGACCATTATGCTAACCGGCCCAGGCCCGGCTACCAAAAAAGCGCTGCAACAAGCCGGGATGACCCTTAACGATATCGACCTGATTGAAGTTAACGAGGCCTTTGCCTCGGTTGTGTTGCGCTTTATGCGAGATATGGGGATTGATAGCCTGGACCGGATAAACGTTAACGGCGGGGCCATTGCCCTGGGGCATCCGCTGGGAGCTACCGGAGCCGTGCTGTTGAATACTATCCTCGACGAGTTGGAGCGTCGCGATAACCAAACCGGCCTCATTACCCTCTGCGCGGCGGGCGGAATGGGCATCGCTACCATTATTGAGCGGGTGTAATTGACAACCGTAGTAGAGGCTAACTTTGACCGCTTCTCCCCACATAGGCACGCTTGCCGAAAAATCTCTTCATGCAGCGCTAAAAACGTGGTACGCTCGTCCGGGCGATCAATTTGAAGTTAAGGTCGATGGCTTTGTCATCGATATTGTCCGGGGGGAGCTGCTGATTGAGATTCAAACGGGCAACTTCTCCGCCATAAAGCGCAAGCTGGCAAAGCTGCTTGAGCGGCATCCCGTTCATCTTCTTTATCCTATTGCCCAGGAAAAATGGATTGTGCGCCAAACGGCAAACGGCGACCCTATCGGTCGCCGTAAATCTCCCAAGCGAGGGCGGGTGGAGGATATTTTTTACCAACTGGTCTATATTCCCCACCTGCTGGCGCGCCCCCGCTTTACCCTGGAAGCCCTCCTGACGCGAGAAGAACAAATCCTGCGCGACGACGGCCAAGGCAGTTGGCGGCGCAAGCGGTGGAGCGTTTATGACCGCCGTTTGCTTGGTGTTGCGGATAGCGTAACATTTGCCTCAATTGCCGACTTCCGCGCCTTGCTT
>JAJRVO010000777.1 GCA_024277275.1 Chloroflexota bacterium | reverse complement strand
CATAGTGCGGGTTTCCGGATGCGGAATGTAGTAAAGCTCTTGCTCGCCAATGGAACCCGGAAAGTTCACCGTCTTGGCTCCCTCGAAAGGCCCAACCCGGTGGAACCGGCCATCTTTGTAGTAGGTCCGCTCTTCGATGGTGGGGTGAAACTCCCAGAGAAAGGTAATGAGCAAACCAGGAGCAGGAGCCGGGCAGCGGAAAGCGGCAAAGTTAATCTGAACTTCGTCCACTTCATCCAGTTGGTCCGCTCCACGCCGGGCCATAACGTTGGTAATGCCGGGCGTAGCGCCGACACCAGGAATGAAGACGATACCTTTTTCTTTGGCCGCCGTGTCGTAACTCCACTGATCTTCCTCGGTAGAGACATCGAGGCCGCTGACACCGGCCTCGACGCAAGCCCGGGTAACGACCAGGTCATACTTCCAGGGCAGGCCGTTGAGGATCACGTCAAAGTCTTTGAAGGTTTTGACCAACCCCTCATAGTCACCGGCATCTACTTTATAAAGCCTTGACTCGATGATCGCCAATCTCGGCGACCAGCTTCTCCGCTGCGGTTATGTTGTAGTCGCCAATGACAATCTGGTCAAAGTCGGAAAACTCGACCAGGTCGCGAGTGGCGTATTGGCAGACGGCGCCGGCGCCGCCTAGCGATAGGACTTTCATAGTTCACTCCTTTTTGATATGGGTGTGTTTCATTTTACTTGAAGTGCGGAATGAATTCCGCTTTTTAGGCCGTTAGCAGAATAAATTCCGCACACCAGTCTATTGCACCTCTGGGGAATATAGTGGCAACAATTTTATCACTTACCCTTTTGGGGGCAAATCTGTTAACTCCACTCTATTTTGTAGCGCTACCAGACAGCGTACAGCAAAACGGCGACTGCCTGTGCAGGCAGTCGCCGTTTGATTCCGAGGACAGACTATTTTTAACGGTTTAGTGGGCGCCGTGCTCGTCCTCGTGAGGAAAGATAGGCAGATATTTTATGGCCAGGACAAAAGCAACCACGCCAAAGCAGTGCAGCGAGATGGTGACCATAATTTCCATCCAGGACGGCGTGTAAACATAGCCGGTGTAAGGCAGTATACCAAACAGGCTAACATTTAGCCGATTGAGAACAATGCCAAAGACCAGCGCCAGTACGGCTCCTCTAAAGAGTATCTTGGGGTTGTATCGCCACGACTTGACAGAGAACAGGATAATTGGCGCAACTACGCCCAATATCATCTCCGGCCAAAAGGTGGCTGCCTGCAAGGTAGGCTCAAAAACCATCGGCCAAACCCCTTTAACAGTCATATCCATGCCCCTGGCAACCAGATAAACGCTCAAGATAATTGCAGCCATTTTACCCAGGTCGGCCATCAAGTCTATTTCAAGGCCGTGGTCAAAGGCTTTAGAACTGAGGTAAGATTCGACAATGACCATCGTTAAACCAGCAACTACCGCCGAAATCAAAAAGAAAAGTGGTAGGTAAAGCGAATACCATATCGCAGACAGTTTCCCCGGCACCAGAACCCACAGAGAACCCAGAGAAGACTGGTGGAGCATAGAAATCACTACCGATAGGAAAACTACAATAATTGTGGTTTTCTTGAGCAGGTTATAGACCATTTCAATAGGCAAGCGGTCTGCAACAACCTCAAATTCGCTGAGTTTTTCAAGAACGGCCGGTAGCAACTCCTGGATAATGTAAATGGTGAGCAAGCTGGCTACGCACATACCCACAACCCACATCATTGAGTAGGGTCGCCAATGCACCATTGGTTGCCAAAGATTATAGGGCCGGCCCAGGTCTGCCATTAGGCCCGCAACCTCTAGCGCGTAGCCCAAAAACGCAGTTAAAATGGCCGGTCTAATCAGGGGTTCAAAGCGCTTAATACCAAAGATATGCACTGTTCCCGCAATAACAAATCCGCCGGCGGCCAGGGCAATCCCGCTCATCACGTCGATGCCAATCCATACTCCCCACGGAAATTGGTCGCTAAGGTTGCTAATGGCCCCTATACCGTACACATACTTTAACAAGATAATACCGACGCCCATACCCATCACTGCTGCCAGCAGCAGGATGCGGATGGCCTGAGCGCGTGAAGCAAAGCGAGGCAGGGGGATGGCGGAAGCATCGGGCGCAGCTACCGGCAGCGAACCGCCGAAGCGACCGGCCAGCCGGACAACAACGTAACGAACGCTTACAATGAACAGCGCCGGAATTCCGAGGCTGAGTGTCAAAACAATCCACAATACGGGTGAAGTTATCAGTTCCATGATCCTTAATTCTTCCTCCTCTGAAAGTAGTTTGGTGAGTTCATTGAGTTTGTTGAGTTAGGTGAGTTACTCACTCAACTCATTAAACTCACCCAACTCATTAAACTTTATTTTTATTCTCGTTGTCCTCAGTTGCCGCCGGAGCCTCTGCTTGCTCCTTGTCTTCCTGTTTATCAGTTTTTTCAGACGTCCGGTTGGTGTAGGCGGCTGTGCCGGCCATTAAAGCCATCACTCCGGTAAGGGCAAAGGGAAGGGTGTTTGTAACTTTTCTGGTCTGTTCAGGCGGCGCTGTTAGCGGCACGTCGACCAGGAAGCCCAGTTCTTCAAAGGGGGTATCCGAGAGATAGAGCATCGAGGTTCCCCCAACTTCAAACTCGCCAAAGATGTGGTCTACGTAGCGGCCGGGATTAGATTCAATTTGGGCGTGAGCCTGGGCCAACAGTTCGTCGCGCCGGCCAACCCGCAGGGTGCCGGTTGGACAAGCCTCAACACAGGCCGGTTTAAGACCTTCCTGTAAACGGTCGTGGCACATCCAGCACTTGCTAATTACGGGCGTAATGCCGTTATCCCATTCAAAACTGGGGATGGCAAAGGGGCAAGCAAGCTGGCAGTAGCGGCAGCCCATGCACCGTTCGGCCCGATACACAATCGGCCCCTCGTCGCTTTTGTACATTGCCCCAACCGGGCAAGCCGAGGCGCAAGAGGCGTTTAGGCAGTGCATACACTGGCGCTTAACGTAGCGTTTTTTGGCGTCGCCGCTTATTGTGGTTACCTCGTGAGGTTCAACAAAGGTTAGGGCCTTGCTGCTGAGCTTGGTTGGTTCAATATCGGCGTCGGGCATGTTATTGGTTTCTTTGCAAGCCAAAGCGCACGAGTTACAACCAACGCAGCGCGTCAGGTCAATTAATATCCCCCAACCGTTCTCTGTATCGGCAGAGGCGGGTTGAATCTCGCCGGCCAGGTGGGCGGCTACCATTGCCGCCGCTCCGGCCCCAACATTTTTTAGAAAAGCTCGTCGAGAAAGTTTGGTCTTATTATTGTCGCTACTCATTGCTGCAATCTCCTTTGGCTAAGATAACCAACTACCAGGACAAAGATAACGCCCATCATCCCGCCAACGCCTATGCCTACGCCCAGAGAAACTAATGACATAGTTTGCAAAGATGCATTTTGCTGTTCGGCAGTTTCAAGCTTGTCGGCTAATTCCGGCACGCGGTCGGCCGTTGCCTTTAGTTGCATCGCGGTTGTTTGGTCCACGTAGTGAAGCGTTTCTTTATGAATGCTTTCTTTATGACAATCAGCACAGCTTTCCGAGGGAATGCTTGAAAAGTCATGGTTTGGCGTTATATGTTTGCTGCCAACCTCGCCCGCGCTGGCCAACTCAGGGCTATGCGTTTGCCTCAGGTGGCAATCAACGCAGGTAACGTCTGCCTCATTGTGAGCGCTGTGAGAGAAATCTTCCATTCGATCGCGGTGGCAAGAGCCGCACAAGGCGTCGTCGGTTAACCGAAAATCCTGCGAGTGGGATAGGTGGCAGCCAATGCATTGCACCCCGCTTTGAGCGTGGCGACTATCGGCCCATTGCTCAAACGTGCGGGTATGGCAATTGCCGCACACCGATGAGTCAGTCTTTAGTTGCATAGCGCCTTTTTTAGGGTGGTTTTCAACAAATGTGCCATGACAGTCCTCGCACGTTGCGCCGTGTACACCTTGACTGATAGCATTGGCGTGGGGAGAATTCTTCCAGGCCGCTGTTTTTTCCGGATGACAACTGCCGCATTGCGCCGAGGCATCTTCTTTTGACAAGATGTGTTCCTTATGACACTTTATACAGTTCTCTACCGGATCATCTGCAAAGCTATGGCCTGGAGACGTTGGGGCCAGGTGGCAATCAACACAGGTGGCTTTGGTATTGTGCGCGGTGTGAAAATAATCTTCCAGCCGGTCAAGATGACAAGTATCACATAATGTTTTGTCGGTTAACTGAAACTCCGATGAGTGTGATTGGTGACACGCTGTACATTGTACATCATTTTGCGCGTGGCTATCGTTTGCCAATTGTTCAAACGCGCCATTATGGCAACCCTCGCACACAGAAACGGCAGTAGGTAAATCTGTGGCGCCGTTGGCAGGATGATCTTCAAAAGAGGGACTGTTGTGGCAGTCTTTGCAGGTTGCCCTGCTCTCCCCCTGATTACTGACAGCCTCGGCGTGGGCAGAATTTTGCCAGGCCGCTGTTTCTTCCTTGTGACAAATGGTACATCTTTCTAGCTCTTCAGGAAGGGGTGGCCCGGCTAATGCCACTGCCGGCAACATCAGGCAAAACAAAATAACCAGGCAACCCACTAAGGCCAATTGCCTGATTAAAGTACTGTTAAAAATAACAGTAATAGATTTAAACATTTCCGTCCTCCGATTTATCATCAGGTTAGCGATCTGCACAGCAGATTAACTGCACAGCAGATTAACTGCACAGCAGATTAACTGCATAGCAGATTAATGACCTGCAAGATATGCAGGATTTGGCACACGGGTTCTGGTTTCATCTTCCGAGGAAGATTGGGTTGATGTGTCCAATATGCGCCGGCAGGCCAAACTAAGCAGCGCCATAAACAGAATGGGCGCCCCTATGCGAAGGGTGATAAATCCTAAAAACATCAACGCAACTGTAAAAAACTCTGTGATCGCCATCATTGGCCTCCTTAAAAAACTACAATGCAGATTACTTTCTATATACCTACTATAACACACCAAGATAGCCGATTCCATATGGGATTACACCCATTTAGGACACTAAATAAGGTATGGGGTAATTCCCCCATACGGGGGCGGTTTAAGGGAAAAGGGGGGATAAATAAAGAAGGGAGTAGGCAAAACCTGCCTACTCCCTTCTTTTTATTTCCTAATTTAGACTTCGATTCAGCCTGGCATCAAACGGCCCAATTCAAAGTCTCATCATAATGCTGGTTGCCTATTGTCAATCAGGTGCGGCAACCATCTTGATAATAGAAAACACCGCTCCCTGCGGGTCTTGAACAACGGCAAAACGGCCAACATCTGGAATATCAGTGGCCGGCATTGCAATCTTAGCGCCAAGTTCTTTGGCCTTTTCAACACTGGCATCACAGTCGTCAACGGCAAAATAAACCAGCCAATGCGGCGGAATATCATCGCCCCACTCCTCTAACATTGGCATCATGCCGGCATTTGGCCTATCGCCATTGTTAAAGATCGTGTAGTCGCCGGTCGGCATTTTTTGAACCTCAACGCCCCAGCCAAACACGCCGGCATAAAACTCGCCGGCTTTTGCCGTATCGCCGGTAGCCAGCTCGTTCCAGGTTAGTGTGCCGGGTTCATTGACCAGTTTGGCTCCAATGTGTGTCTTTGGTTCCCATATGGCAAACACCGCTCCGGTGGGGTCCTGCACCATCGCCATTCGACCGGCGTCCATTACGTCAAACGGCTCGGTCAGCACATTTCCGCCCAATTGCTTAACCTTCTCCGCGCTTTCTGCCGCATTGGCCACGCTAACATATGAGTTCCAACAGGGTGGCATGCCCTGCGCTTGCTGCTCTTCACCCATTTGATATAGCGCCGCCACATCTTTGCCATTTAGTTGGGCCATTGTGTAGACCCCCGCCTCCCCGGCGGGAAAGTCAGTCAAATCCCAGCCAAAGAGATTACCGTAGAACTTCTTGGCCGCCTCGCCATCGGTGGTACCCAAATCTACCCAAGAGAATGTCCCTGGGGTGTACTCAGTCATTTCAGACATTTTTTAGCCTCCTATGCTAATTTAGGGTTTACAAAATTGTTTGTTGGGGATCGAGTTGAATGTTTTGGAAAACAGATAAACATCATAGAACAAATGTGCTGCTTTGTCAAATTCCACGATAATTTTGGGTGTGTTTTCCAAGAGATATCAACCCCAACTCTACCCCCCAATACACCTTTTGGTAGTGTAAACCGTTGCACATTACAGACAATGCTATTAATCCAATGGTGATTATTCCATCGCCACAACCAACAATAAACAAGAGCCGTTTAGTACCGGCTTTTTCATTCACTTCCAGAATATTATGAGAAGATTTACAGATGCGATTAATAACTATTGTAAACCTTCTCTTTTTTGTGATAGAATAGGTTGGAAACACCGGTGTTCTTGAGTGTTGGGTGTGCGTCAAAAATGTCGAGGTGGGGCGCTTCTGTACATTTGAAATGTGTCTTTTATTTCGTAATAATCTTTATTTCGCATAAGGTGGCGTATGCGAAGTAAAACGGGGTTTATGTCAAAAAACGGGCTGATTTTAGCGAAAAATCACCGATTATTGGATGATTTTTTACACGGTTTTGGTATGAAATCAGCGTTTTGTGCAAATGAAGGGGGACTTTATGGCTCATTCTAATCTCAGGCCGGTTGAAAAGGGGCAGCAGCTTGCCAAAAAGCACGGCGCCGAGGGCGCATTGAGACGGGTAATTAAAGGTATGCCTCTGGCGGCTGATGACTTGCAGCGGCAAAAAGAGATTGTTGGCGAGTTGGGGTATGACCCTGATGAGCTGCAGACCGGCCCGTTGGGTAAGCTCATCTCTATTGTGCCTGATAATGTGTTGTTGGCCGAGCGTTTTCAGCAAGCGCGGCTATGGGCCGTAGAGCAAGGAGATATCGAAAAGTGGGCTGCTCTCTCACAACGGTCGGGATGGCGTAATGATAAGGCGATTAAGCAACTGGCTTTGCTGATGGAGTTGACAGCGGGTGACAGGACGCTTGACTATGAAGCTATGTTGCAAAATGAGAAGGTTTCTCAGAAGTGAATATTTGCGCCTGAGAGCGTTTTCAGGAATAAAGAGTTGGGGGGTCATTTTTGTCTCTAATCGCCGGAAACAGGGCGATTCTGCAAGCTGAGAGGCGATGAGGCCCTTATCAGGGAAAATAACTATGAAATCAATTATTGAGTGGGCGACAAGTAAATTTGGCTTTTACGTTGACCGGCATTACGTTGATGGGCGATGGGTGTTGAAGCCGGGGCCTATTGAGTTGGCCGACTACCACGCCCGTATTCTTGACCATTGTTTTACCCCGGATGATACCGGCAGATTGCCGTATGACGTTATATGCTGGTGTGAACCGGCCAAGAGCGGCAAGAGCGCCATTGCCGGGCTGGCGTCTGAGTGGATGGCTTTGCACGGTGAGAAGAACAGCAGCATTGTTATGGCCAGTAACAAGCAGAACCAGGCGGCGAGCTTGATGTTTAAGAGCTTGACGGATTCGATTGAGTTTAACCCCCATCTTCCAAACGTTGGACCAAGCAAGCTGGCGGCGACGTTTAGAAACGGGAACGTGGTGAAGGCCATTGCCAGTAACAGCAAGGGGGAAGCCGGGGCAAGGTTTAGCCTGGCTTTGTTTGATGAGCTTTGGGGCTATGTGTACGAGGATGCCAAGCGATTATGGACTGAGTTTAAGACTGACCCGACCCGGCTGAACAGCGTACGCTTTGCCATTGGGTATGCCGGGTACGTTGGGGAATCTGACTTGTGGCAAGGGCTGCTTGAGGGTGGCAAAAGTGGCGAGCCTGCGCCGGAACTGGCCGATATTACCAATGATGGGGAACCGGCTTGTTGGCGTAACGGTAGGACGTTTGTTTTCTGGAGTCACCAATGCAGCAATACTGTCCGGATATAGAGCAAGTACTGTGATGAGAGCAGAAACTATGAATGGGTCCAGAGGCGTTTCTCGCTTCTCAATCAGCCAAGAAATCAGGTAAGGCATGCCTGCTGTGTCCCGGGGCAAGGAAATAGGAGGT
>JAJRVO010000776.1 GCA_024277275.1 Chloroflexota bacterium | reverse complement strand
CAAAACCGATATTGCTGCCGTAGTAGAGGCGTTGCGCTCTGACTGGTTGACAACCGGCCCAAAAGTCGATGAATTTGAACAAGCCTTTGCCAAATTTGTGGGGGCCAGGGAAGCCGTAGCGGTCAGTAACGGCACGGCTGCCCTGCACGCAGCGATGCGCGCTCTTGGTATTGGACCGGGGGATGAAGTGATTGTGCCGCCTATGACCTTTGCCGCTACGGCTAATTGTGTGGTTTTTCAGGGCGGTACACCCGTCTTTGCCGACGTGAAGCCTGATACATTACTGCTTGATCCGGCTCAAGTTGAAGCCAAAATTACCCCACAAACCAAAGCCGTCATAGCTGTTGACTACGCCGGACAACCCTGTGATTACGATGCCTTACGAGCCATTGCCGACCGATACGGTTTGACCTTAGTTGATGATGCCTGCCATGCTCTGGGGGGTAGTTACAAAGGACGTTCGGTTGGCGCGCTGGCCGACCTGAATACGTTTAGCTTGCACCCGGTAAAACACATAACAACAGGTGAAGGCGGGGTTATCACCACAAACGATCCTGAGCTGGCCCAACGTATGCGGATCTTTCGCAATCACGGCATAACCAGCGACCATCGCCAGCGAGAGGAGCAGGGTTCCTGGTTTTACGAGATGGTGGACCTGGGATACAACTATCGCCTTACTGATTTTCAGTGCGCCTTGGGGTTAAGCCAATTACCTAAATTGCCTGGATGGGTAAAGCGCCGCCAGGAAATTGCGCAGTGTTATGATACTGCGTTTGCTGACATGCGGATCGTTAAACCGTTAAGTGTCCGCAAAGAGGTTGCGCATGCCTACCATCTCTACATGATTCAACTCAATCTAGATGAATTGCGCGTTGATCGGGCAAAAGTTTTTGCTGCTCTCCGGGCTGAAGGGATTGGGGTTAATGTTCATTACATTCCGGTTCATCTACACCCCTTCTACCGTAAGCGATTCAACACCGGAGTGGGACTATGCCCGGTGGCTGAAACTGCTTATGAATTGTTGATCACCTTGCCCAACTTTCCGGCCATGAGTAACTGCGATGTGGATGATGTGATAGCTGCTGTATACAAAGTAGTTGAGGCATATCGGCAATGAAAGTAGTTGCAATCATCCAAGCTCGTATGGGCAGCACGCGATTGCCGGGCAAAGTATTACAGGACTTGGCCGGTGAGCCAATGCTTGCGCGAGTCGTGAATCGCGCTTGGCAGGCGGAGTTGCTTGATGATGTGGTTGTGGCCACGACTACACAGTCAACCGACGATGCTATTGCGCATTTATGCGCTGAACACGATTGGCTTTGCTTTCGAGGCAGTGAAGAGGATGTGCTTGACCGCTATTATCGGTCGGCCCTGGCACACCAGGCTGATGTTATTGTCCGTATCACCTCTGATTGCCCCCTCATTGAGCCGGAAATCATAGATCGAGTGGCGCAGGAATTTCTGGAGCGTCAACCAGAAATTGATTACGCATACAACGGGTTATCTCGGCGCACTTTTCCCAGGGGGCTGGATACAGAAGTAATGCGTTTTGACGTGTTGAAACGAGCCTGGCATGAAGACCTCAACTCTACTTGGCGGGAACATGTCACCCCTTATATTTACCGCAATCCTGACCTGTTCCGTATCCATAGCTGTTATAAACGAAATAGACTATTCCCATATGCGCTGGACAGTGGACACGCCCGAGGATTTGGCCTTTGTACGTTATATTTATGATACCCTGGGGCATGATCGCTTCTCTTGGCGTGAGGCGCTGGCCTTATTAGAAGAACACCCGGAGTGGTTGGCCGTTAACCGGGATATACAGCAGAAGGTGATTTGAATGCAATCTAAGGGGCGGTTTCTGCTCATACGGGCCGATGCCAATACCCAAATGGGTACCGGTCATTTAATGCGCTGCCTGGCGCTAGCTCAAGCATGGCAAGAGGCCGGTGGTACAGTTCAATTTGTTGTAGCTGGTATCACATTTGTCTTACAAAAGCGTCTTACGACTGAGGCAATAACTGTGTTACAAATTGACACGCCCCCTGGCAGTACTAATGATGCGATGCAAACTATTGAGATGGCCCGCAAGATTGGGGCAACCTGGGTTGTAGTAGATGGATACCAGTTCGGCGCCGATTACCAGCAGGCTATCAAACAAGCTGATTTGAACTTGCTTTTTATTGATGATTATGGGCATGCCAACCATTATTATGCAGACTTTGTTCTTAATCAAAACATTTATGCCGACGAGGCTCTCTATCCGGGCCGTGAGCCATACACCCGCTTACTACTGGTCGCCGACTATGTTCTCTTACGGCGAGAGTTCCGGCTTTGGCGTGATTGGCAGCGCCAGAGCCGTCCGGTAGCTCGTAAGGCCCTGGTCACGCTGGGCGGGGGCGATCCTGATAATCAGACCCTAAAGGTTATTCGGGCCTTGCCACAAGTGGAGGTCGATGAACTTGAAGGTGTAGTTGTGGTTGACGCCGGTAATCCACACTTCCACTCCTTGCAAAGTGCGGTGGCTCAGTCTCAATTTAACATCAGGCTTGTTCAAAACGTAACCAATATGCCGGAGCTGATGGCCTGGGCCGATGTAGCTGTTTCAGCCGGGGGAAGCACTTGTTGGGAACTGGCTTTTATGGGACTGCCAAATCTGGTTCTGGTTCTGGCGGATAATCAACAACCCATTGCTGAAGGGCTGAATAAAAGCGGGGTGGTAATTAATTTTGGCCGGCCTGAAACGGTTTCTACCACCGAGATTGCTGCCGGATTAGCCCATCTGTTATCCGCCCCTGGCAGACGAGCAATGATGTCTGAACAGGGGCAACAATTGGTAGATGGCATGGGGGGGAGACGGGTTGTTTCTCACCTGATGTAGAAAAATATGGAAGAAGGCTGGTTTTATTTAGATGAAGGGGTAGTTTTCCTTGTCAAGCCAAACATTTGACCATACTGCGGCCAAGCAATTTTTACAAAAAAAGTGGCGGCAAGAACGGGCCGCCCGGCTGCGCTTGTGGCAAGAGGCCAATAGCGATGCCGAAGCGATTATCGCTATGATAATCCAAAAATATAACCCCCGGCGGATATACCAATGGGGGTCGGCCCTGAACCCCGACGAATTTAGTGAAATATCCGATATTGATATTGGGGTAGAGGGAATAAGCGGGGCCGAGGAGTTTTTTGCTATGTATGGCGCGGCAATGGAGATGACCCGCTTTCCCCTTGACCTGGTTGAAATAGACAAGATAGAGCCTGAATTTACCCGATTGATTAAGCTGAAGGGGCGATTAGTGTATGAACGAAAGTAAAATACCCGTTCTAATTGAAGAAATTGAGCAGGGGTTGGCTGTGTTGCAGAAAAATGAGGACTTTTTAACCAATTTTATGGCTAAAGAATACCCCTCGTTGGGGCAGGGCGAGATAGCGGCCATTGTTATTGCCGATACGATTACCAACTATTACACCTGCGCCGAAACAATCTTTTTGCGAATATCGCGCTTTTTTGAAAATAGTTTGCAGACAGACAGGTGGCATTCTGATTTATTGCATAAAATGACCTTGAACATCGAACCTATACGGCCGATGGCTATCTCTAACCGAACCTATGCCTCTATGCTTGAGTTGATGCGCTTTCGTCATTTCAAGCGTTACTATTTTGACTTTGAGTATGATTGGGATCGCCTGGAGTTCCTTTTGAAAAAATATAACCGGGTAAGGCCGCTGTTGCGCGAAGATTTGGAGAGGTTTGTGGAATTTTTGCGTGGTTTATACCCATAACCGGTTATGCTTGATGGGCTGGGAACAGTAGGGTTTTGAATGATTCATCTTATGTAATGGTAATTCGAGGATAGATAATTTCAGGATTGTGAGTGGTGGAGACGGTAAACTAATTTATGCGTATCTTATTTTTAGGCAATAATTGGGTTGGCTGGCAAATACTTCAATGGCTTAAGAAGCAAGACGAAGAAATTGTGGGTCTTGTTATCCACCCCCCGCAAAAGCAAAAATATGCAGAGGAAATGCTCCAGATAGTAACTTTACCGTCGGATCGAATATTTGATGGTTCACAATTGCGCCAACCTCACATCGTGGAGGCAGTTCGCAAACTGTCTCCCGATATTGGCCTTTCAATACTGTTTGGTTACATTTTGAAGCCGGAATTTTT
>JAJRVO010000775.1 GCA_024277275.1 Chloroflexota bacterium | reverse complement strand
GCAATGGCAAGCCCTCCGCGAGATGCCGGAGTCGTACAAGATATTTTTGCATCTAACCGATGCTACCGGGCAAATTATCGGCCAGATTGATGTCCTGCCCCAGCAGGGAGCGGCTCCAACAACCGGCTGGGTCTCCAACGAGATTGTCGAAGATGAGTTAACGCTGACCGCTCCGGCGGAAATGCCGTCCGACGCTTACCGTTTGGTGGTTGGTTTGTATAACGAGAATACCGGCGAGCGATTGGCAACCGGTCAAAGTGACTACAAGGTATTGATTGAGTTGGAGTTACAGTAATTGTTTGAGTATACTTTCAAAAGCGATATAAAAATTCATTTGGGAGAGTGTTTGGAATAGAAATAGATTGGCAAAGGGCTGAGTCATATGGAAAATGTGTTAACCCAATATATTTAAATTACACCTGGTATGCGTGGTGGAAAACCCTATTTAGTGGGGACACGTATCACTGTATCTGATATTGTCATCATGCATCTCAAATTGGGACAATCAGTGGATGAGATTGCGGCTGATTATGACCTTCCACTGGCTGGGATATACTCGGCTCTGGTTTATTACTATGACCACCAGGATGAAATAGAGCGTCAACTTGAGGAAGATGATATCTTTGTAGCGGCCTTCCGCCAGAAAAATCCTTCAAAACTACAAGCCAAGTTGAGACAGCTACGTGGCGAGTGAACGACTACGTTTTCATCTTGATGAACATATAGCTCACTCAGTGGCAACGGCTCTCCGCCGTTATGGAATAGATGTTTCAACCACAACTGAGGTTGGTCTACGTCAGGCGGATGATTTGGCTCATCTGGCTTTTACCAGACGCGAAGGTAGAGTTATTGTTACTCATGATGCCGATTTCTTACGCTATCACGCTCAAGGAGTCGAACATGCCGGGATTGCTTATTGCAAAAAAGATGCTCGAACTACTGGTCAAATGATTGAGATATTGCGTTTGATGTACGAAATCATGACTATTGAGGAGATGAAAAATACGGTAGAGTATTTGTAAAAATAACCGTATTGCTTTTCTCGTTCCCAAACTCCAGTTTGGGAACGAGGTAAAAACAAAGGAAACATATGGGAAACGAACTATTAGAAAAATACGTCTTGTTTCGACACCGGGACGTTGAAGATATTCATAAAATTGACGGCTACACCGCCAACGACGGCTACACAGCCTTGAAAAAAGCTCTTGAAACAATGAAGCCCGAAGATGTGACCAATGTGGTCAAAAATGCCGGGCTTCGAGGGCGCGGTGGGGCCGGTTTCCCGGCCGGGGTAAAGTGGAGTTTCATTCCCAAAGACATTTTCCCAAAATACATCGTCGTTAACGCCGATGAGAGCGAGCCGGGAACCTTTAAAGACCGGGAAATTATGACCTACAACCCTCACCAGTTGATTGAGGGTATCATAATGTGCGCCTACGCCGTGGGCGCGGAAACGGCCTATATTTATGGGCGGGGCGAATTTAGGACGCTGTTTCTGGGCCGGCTTCAGGAGGCGGTGGATGAAGCCTACGCCAAAGGCTTTTTGGGCAAAAACATCCTGGGCAGCGACTTCTCGATGGATTTGTACCTGCATCTGGGGGCCGGAGCCTACATCTGCGGCGAGGAAACCGCGTTGCTCAACAGCCTGGAAGGACTAATGGGCCAGCCGCGCAGTCGCCCCCCGTTTCCGGCGGTTGAGGGCTTGTACGCCAAACCGACCGTCATTAACAATGTTGAAACGCTAACCAACGTGCCGCCCATTGTCGCCAACGGCGCGGATTGGTATCATCAATTTGGCACCGAGCGCAGCCCCGGCACCAAAATTTTCAGCCTTAGCGGACGGGTCAACAAGCCGGGCAACTATGAGTTGCCGTTGGGGACGCCCATTCGCTACCTGATTGAAGAGTGCGGCGGCGGCGTTATTGATGGTAAAGCGGTCAAAGGGATATTACCGGCGGGCGCTTCGTCTGCCATTGTTGGGCCTGAGGCGTTAGACGTAACCATGGACTACGAGGCGATGGCTGCCGCCGGAACAATGCTTGGTTCGGCCTCCTTCATCATCATGGACGAAACCGTTGATGCCGTTTGGGCCGCCGAAAAGAACGTGAAGTTTTTTAAACACGAAAGCTGCGGCAAGTGCAGCCCCTGCCGAGAAGGTTCGTTTTGGCTGACCAGCGTTTATCGCAAACTGCGCGAAGGACGCGGTTCCAAAAAAGATGTCGAGATGCTTGAAACAATCATCAACCAGATGGAAGGCAACTGTTTCTGTCTGTTAGGCGAATTCACCGTTCCCGGCGTCAGAACCAGCCTGGCCTTGTTTAGAGATGAGTATGAGGCTCTGGCCCGGAATGGGGATGAGATGGCGCAACCCGATCATAATCTGGTCTTGGCGGAACAAATGCTTAATAGTCAAAGTAAGGTGTAATAATGAAATGGCAAGATTATATAGTTGTTGACCCGATGATCTGTCACGGGCGAGCGACGATAAAAGGCACAAGAGTAATGGTGTCGGTTGTACTTGATAATTTCGCAGTAGGGCTAAGTGTAGATGAAATATTAAGAAGTTATCCTTCACTAACTCGTGAAGCTATTCAAGCAGCCATTGCTTACGCAGCCGAATTAACCCGTGAGCAAGTGGTGTTGTTACCCGCTTAAAGTGCGATGAAATTCAAAATTGACGAGAATTTACCCATTGAGGTAGCAGATTTACTTCAACAAGTTGGGTATGATGCTGCAACGGTCTATGACCAGGACCTGGTTGGTGAAGCCGATGAAAATATTGCCACGGTTTGTCAATCCGAGAAGCGGGCTATTGTAACGCTGGACACTGATTTTGCTGATATTAGAGTTTATCCACCAGAGGAGTATTTTGGCCTCATTGTTATGCGTCTGAAACGACAAGATAAGCAGTATGTGTTGGATATAGTTAACCGATGGATAAAGGCATTGTCAAAAGAAACATTGGAAGGCTATTTGTGGATAGTGGATGAAAGGCAAATCAGGATCAGGGGCTAATGATAGATAACTCAGGATTGTGCTTGTGCATTTGCGGGGAAAATTTTATCGTTTGCTTTGGCGAGCATCAGTGTCGTGTCAAGCGTGTTTTGATAGGTTGTAGCATCGGGCCTTGTGCCCGTCTTATGCTTGAAATAACGCCCGCAAGGGGCTACACTACCTATCATTTTAGCCTTGACACGACATTAGGCTATTGAAATTGAGAAAGGTACTAGATGTCGGATAATACCGTCACGCTTATAATTGATGGTCACCAAGTGACCGTACCCAAAGGCACGCTAATTGTTGACGCGGCCAAACAAATAGAAAACGAAATTCCTGTATTTTGCTACCATACCAAAATGGACCCGGTGGGCATGTGCCGCATGTGTCTGGTTGAAGTCGGAACCCCGGCCATAAACCGCGAAACACGCCAGCCGGAGCTGGACGAGGCGGGCAAGCCCGTTATTCGCTTCTTCCCCAAGCCGATGACGGCCTGCACTACTCCGGTTTCCGAGGGGATGGTGGTTAAGGTCGATTCAGAATCGGCGCTGGAAAAACGCAAAGGCATTTTGGAATTTCTGTTGACCAGCCACCCGCTGGATTGTCCCGTTTGCGATAAAGGCGGGGAGTGTCCTCTGCAAGATTTGACCATCCGGCACGGGCCGGGTAACAGCCGTTTTGATTACGAGGACAAACAGCGCTTTCCCAAGCGATATCCGTTGGGCGATTTAATTGTGCTCGACATGGAGCGCTGCATTATCTGCACGCGCTGCGTCCGTTTTCAGGAAGAGATTGCTCACGACCCGGCGCTGGCCGTCGAGAATCGAGGCCGCCGCGCTCACATCGTTAGCTACACCGACCCTGTATTTGACAGTCACTACTCCGGCAACACCGCCGATGTTTGCCCGGTCGGCGCGCTCACCACGCGCGACTTTCGCTTTGGGGCGCGTTCCTGGGAGTTGACCAATGCGCCCAGCGTTTGCAACCACTGCGGCGTGGGCTGCAACACCGTGCTGAGTACGCGCACCGGCCAGATTAAGCGAATTATGCCGCGTCAAAATGAGGCGGTTAACGAGGTTTGGATTTGCGATAAGGGTCGATTTGGACATCACTTTAACGGTAGCCCCAATCGCCTGACGACTCCATTAGTGCGCAAAGACGGCGAGTTGGTTGAAGCGAGTTGGGCCGAAGCGCTCGACTTGGTTGGTCAAAAATTTGCGGCCATTAAAGAGGCTGGTGGAGCCAATGCGCTGGGTGGCATTGCCGGGGCGCGTCTCTCTAATGAAGATTTGTACCTGTTCCAAAAACTTTTCCGAGACGTGATTGGCGCTCACAACATTGACCATCGCGTTGGGTTGAGCGCAACGTTGGAGGATGAAACGGCCTATACCGTTGGCGTTGGCTGCGGCACGGACCTGAGTCGCACCGGCAAAGGCGCTGCCATTCTGGTTATCGGCTCAGATTTGGACCAGGAAGCGCCTGTGCTTTACCTGCGGGTGGCGGGCGCGGCTGCCAAGCGTGGGGCGCGCCTGATTAATGCCGGCGGGCGACAGACCAAGCTCGACGCCCAGGCGCAAACATCGCTGCGCTATCGCTATGGCACGGCGACTCACCTGGCTTTAGGGCTGCTGGCTTCCGTAGTCGAGCAAAAACTGGTTGATGAAGCCGGGATTGAGGCACGCGCGACCGGTTTTGCAGAGTTGAAAAAAGCATTACAGAATTACGCGACGGCTAAAGTAGCTGATGTAACCGGCGTGGACGCGGAAGAAATTAATGCCGCCGCCAAAGCCTTTGCCGAGGCGGATAACGGCATCATCATCTTTGGCCTTGAAGCGGGCAACGACTCCGCGCTGCGGGCTGCGCTTGAGGCTCTGGCCCTGGTCACGGGACACGCGGGCGAGGCTGATAACGGCTTGATTGCCGTCCTGCCTCACGCTAACAGCCGGGGCGCCGCTGATATGGGCGTTGTGCCCGACCGTTTGCCGGGATACGCGCCGGTTGATGGTGAAGCCGGGTTGTCTGCTCAGGAGATGCTGGCGGGTGAGAGCGGTCTTAAAGGGATGCTTATTGCCGGGGTCGACCCGGCTGCCGAGAGCGAGGCTTATCAAGCCGCGCTGGAGGGCCTCGATTTCCTGGTCGTGCAAGAATTATTTTTAACCGAAACCGCCAAATTAGCCGACGTCGTTTTGCCGGTTAAAGGCGCCGCCGAGCGAGACGGCACCTTTACCAACCTGGAGCGACGGGTGCAGGCGTTTGACATCGGCGTGCCGGCTCCCGGCCTTGCCTGGGCTGACTGGCTGGTTTTGGTCGCCATTGCCGGGCGATTGGGCGCGGAGTGGCTGTACGCCTCGGCGGATGGGGTGATGGCCGAGATTACGCAACAAGTTCCCCTGTATGCCGGGATGGAGTTTGAAAATTTGACCGCCCCTGTTTCGTTGGAGCGCAAAACGTCGCACTACATTTACGAGGGGATGAGCTTTACCGCCGACGCGCGCGAAGGCGTGCAGTGGCCCACCCTGGCCGAAAACAACGCGGAGGGCGGTCCCAAATTACCGTTGCGCTTTATTGAACCTGCTCCGGTAGCCGGCGATGAAGACGGCTTTACCCTGGTTGGGTCTCGCTTTTTGTATGATGGCGGGCGGCTGCTGGCCGAGTCGCAAGTGGTAGAAAGCCGTATCCGCCAACCCCAAATTTTGCTCTCTAAACTCGATGCCCAGAGGTTGGGCGTCGCCAATGGCGATGAAGTGACGGTTTCTCAGAACGGGGTATCGGTGGCTTTGCCGGTCAAAATTAACCGGATGGTAGCCGAGGGTACGGCAGTAGCGCCGCGAAACGTGGCCGGTCGTCCGGTTGAGAAGCTGGTTGGTCCAGGCGGCGTGTATGCAACTGTAAAAGTGGAGAAGACGTAGAGTTATGGACCTGGAATTTATAATCAGTCTGATTGTGCAGATAGTTATGATTGGCGTAATTGCCGTGGCTTTAATGACGGCTTTTGCGGCGATGGTTATGGTTGAGCGTAAATTGTTGGGACGTTTTACGCTGCGCTACGGTCCCAATCGTGTTGGAAAGTACGGCTCGCTGCAAATTATAGCCGACATGTTCAAGCTCTTTTTCAAAGAAGAAGTTATCCCCGGTCATGTGGAGCGCACGGTTTATTTGATGGCTCCCGGCCTGGCGCTGGTGCCGGCCCTGATGGCCTTTGCCGTTGTGCCCATAGCCGGCGCGCCTTTTACGCTACCTTTTCAAATTATGGGGACGCCCATCACTATTAATCCCTGGATAGCCAATGTCAATGTCGGCGTTTTGTATATTTTGGCCATTGGTAGTTTGGGAACATACGGCGTCATTCTGGGCGGCTGGTCGAGCAATAACAAATACTCGCTGTTAGGCGGCTTGCGAACCAGCGCCCAGATGCTCAGTTACGAGCTACCGATGGGACTGGCTATGCTCAGCGCCATCTTGATTGTCGGCTCAATGCAGTTGACCAACATTGTCGAGTTCCAGGCATCGTATTTAGGCGGCTTTTTCTGGCTTATTTTGGTGCAGCCGGTGGCCTTTATTGTTTTTTATATCTGCGCCCTGGCCGAGGCCGGTCGTTCTCCGTTTGACCTGCCGGAGACGGAGAATGAGTTGATTGCCGGTTTTTCCACTGAATACGGCGGTATGAAGTTTGGTCTTTTCTTTGCGGCCGAGTACGTGCATATGATTGTAGTAAGTTTCATTATGGCGACTGTTTTTCTGGGCGGCTGGAGTGGTCCCTTTGCCCAGCAGGCGCCGTTTTTGGGGATAGGTTATCTTTTGATAAAAGTGGCCTTTATACTTTTTACGATGATTTGGGTTAGGGCCAGTATTCCCCGGGTTCGGTTTGACAAGCTGATGAAGTTTTGCTGGAAGTTCCTTTTGCCTGTCAGCATTGCTAACGCGGCTGCAACCGCGCTTGTGCTGGCGGTTTTGTTCTTTTAGTTTAGGAAAGTAACCAATGATAAAAGAAGTTGTTACAAGTTCCACGGAAATAGCCCGCGCAATGGGAGTCACCATTAAATATTTTTTCACCAAACCGGTGACTCATCAATTTCCCGATGAACCGGTTGAGGTGTACCCTCGTTTTAGAGGGCGACACGTCCTTAAGCGGCACGAAAATGGTTTGGAACGGTGCATTGGCTGCGCGTTGTGCGCGGCGGCTTGTCCCACGGATTGCATCTACGTGGAGGCGGCTGAGAACACCGACGATGAACGCTACTCGCCGGGCGAGCGTTACGCCAAAGTATACACCATCAACATGCTGCGCTGCATCTTCTGCGGATACTGCGCCGAGGCTTGCCCCACTGAAGCCGTTGTTCTGGAACACGATTTTGCTTTGGCTGAGTATGACCGCTGGGATGCCATCTATCCCAAAGAAAGATTGCTTGAACCGCATGACGCATCTAAAGTTGTTGTTGTCCGCGATGACGAGGTGTTTGTGAATGTGTCTAGGTGGGGTAAGAAATAAATTGAAAATTGTAACTGCCTGCTCTGAACCAAATATGGCGCTTTAGTACGAGTAATTGGTAATTAGTGATTGGGCCAAATTACCAATTACCATTTACTAATTATCGAACCGGCACAGTCAGGTAGTTACCGAAGATTCTAATTTAGAGTGAAACTTTTATGACTCTCTTTCTGATTTTAGCCGCAATTGTTGTTGTATCGGCGTTTGGCGTTATTTTTAATAAAAATGTGGTGCATAGCGCACTGTCTTTACTTGTGAATTTTGCCACGCTGGCCGCGCTTTACTTTACGCTGAACGCTCAATTCTTGGGTATTGCCCAAATCCTGGTTTATACCGGGGCTATCGTTGTGCTCTTCCTTTTTGTGGTGATGTTACTGGGAGCAGATTTGGGCGAGGAGGTTTCTTCCTGGATAACCGGGCGAAACGTCTTTTTTGTGATACTTGGGTTAATTTTGTTGACCGTAGCGGGTACGGCTGTTTTTGAGAATCCTGTTTTTGGGAAACGCGGCGATTTTACCCAAGAAATAGTCGTGTTATTTGGGCAAACCCAGGCTGTGGCGCGGGTTCTTTTTACAGAGTATATTTTGCCTTTTCAGTTGGTGGCCGTGCTGCTCTCTGTTGGGATTGTGGGGGTGGTTTGGTTAGCCCAGCATCAGCAGCGACATAAGTTTACAGAAGTAGTAGCTGTGCTGGACGCCGGCTGGCCCGAAGAAGCGCAGCGCGAGGGAAATGATTTGCTGCGCGTCAACTGGCTGCAACGCCAATCGCTGTTTGACTTTGATTCGGTGAAGATTATACAAGCCACCGATGAAGAGGTTGAACGCTTTGCCGTGCAGATTGGCAACGATTCCGATGAGTGGCGATGCTCCGGCTACCGGCAAATGCGCTGCGAGATTGAGCCGGGTTGCGACCTGTCAGAAAACACGCTGCGTCTTTTACGCAGTACATTTGGCGAAGTAAAAGTAAGGGAAGGATGGGTTGATGCTTGAGCAAGTTCCTGTTTCACACTATCTATTACTGAGCGCTATTCTGTTTTCCATTGGGGCCGGGGGGGTGCTTATTCGGCGCAACGTTATCATTGTTTTGATGTGCATTGAGATGATGATGAATGCGGTAAATCTAACTTTTATTACCTTCTCTCGCTATCTCGACTCCGCTACCGGCCAGATATTTGTTTTTATGATAATGGCCGTGGCCGCCGTAGAAGTAGCCGTTGGATTGGCTTTACTGGTCGAACTGAATCGTCATAAACAGAGCGTAAACATTGACGATTTCAATGCGCTAAAAGGATAGCAAGACGTAGAGAAGTGAGAGGATTCGGTAATTCAACATAGTTGTGAAAAAGGACGAATGACGAACGACGGTGGACGAATGAAACGCTAGCACAAGGTTTTTGTCGTCCGTCCATCGTCTTTCGTCCGGTTGACTAAAACGCCTCAAATAATCACCGAATCATCTTGAGGTTATTGGCAGTAATATCGTTGTCTGATGGAAAAAGAACCTAATTTCCCCTTTCTTCTGCAATACCTGATAGAAGTTAGTCGGAAATCAAATTATGAAGTTGATGTAATCGATAGAAATCTTATCAGGGTATCTTATAACACAAAATCGTTTTTAGCGGGAGCCAATGGCGATGTTGGTATAAATCCAATAAATTCTCATTTTGCCTGTGAAATCGCCAATGACAAGGCTCGCACCATTAGCATATTGAGGGAAGAAGGGTTTAGAGTACCTACAGGCGAACATTTTTTTGTTAGCGATATATACAGCGAAAAAGGGAAAGAACTTAAAGATGTTTTCCATTATGTCAAAAGTGTAGGATTTCCCGTTTTTGTAAAGCCAAACCGGAGTAGCGCGGCAAAACTTGCCGAAGCGGTTTACTCAGAAGAAAAGCTCAAAGAACATCTGGATAAAATAGCCCGGTTTGGCTCGATTGTTTTAGTGCAAGAAGTTGTTAATCTCCCGGAATATCGAATTGTTACCGTAGATGGAGAGTTTCAATATAGCTGTAAAAAAGTAAATCCCAGAATTGTTGGAGACGGGGTAAAAACCGTTTATGAACTTATCCACGACTTTAATGACAAATTAGACAAAAATGTAATTGAAGTGGATTCTCATTTTGTTAGAGCGCAACTAGAGCATAGAAAGTTGAATAGTAATTCTATATTAGAAGAGGGAGATTCACTGCCGGTTGCTTCAATAGCAAATCTTTGGGCAGGCGGCGGAATCACCGATTATTCTGAGACTATTTCTAACGCTACCAAGAAGTGGATAAAAAAAGTGTCCCGCGTTTTCAATTTACGGGTTATGGGTTTAGATGTTTTTGCCGAGGGGTCGATTAATAACCCTGGAAATATGATAATACTGGAAGTAAATCATAATCCCGGTCATAAAGTGGCCCCACCGGAAAAAGTGCAAAAGATTATAAAACTGGTTTGTCAAAAATATTTCAATGAGATGATTCGGTAATTGTTTAGGTCGTTGTATTCAACCGGACGAAAGACGATGGACGAACGATAAAAACCTTTTCTATCGTTTCATTCGTCCACCGTCGTTCGTCATTCGTCTTTTTGCGGCTACCATGAATTACCGAATCCTCTCTTCTAACTTAACATATGAGCGATAATTTATGACACAACTGATTTGGTTAACAATAGCCTTGCCTATAGCCGGCGTTCTCTTTAATGGCATCCTGGGACGCCGCGTTGGACATAAAGTAGTCAGTATTGTTGGTCCGCTGATGGTGCTGCTGGCCTTTTTGGTGGGCGTTGGAGCCTTTTTTGAAGCAATGGGACATCACGATGCCGTGACCGTCGAGTTATGGACCTGGGCTACCATTGGCGACTTTGAAGTTCCCATCAGTTTACTGGTCGACCGGCTGTCTTTGCTGATGGTGCTGGTTGTGACCGGGGTGGGCTTTTTAATCCACGTTTATGCCACCGATTACATGATTCATCGCGATGAATCGGGCCACGCTCACCCTGACCGGGACTTTACTCGCTTCTTTACCTTTCTCAACCTCTTTATCGCCTCTATGCTGGTGCTGGTGCTGGGCGATAACTTTTTGATGATGTATGTCGGTTGGGAACTGGTGGGGGTTTGTTCTTACCTGCTCATCGGTTTCTGGTTCGACCGCCCTTCCGAAGAGCAAGCGCCCATTGAGCTTGGAGAAGGCATAGAGCCGGTTAAGTTAACGCCCTTGCTCTCTCCGGCGGCCTCCGGCATGAAAGCCTTTATTGTCAACCGCATTGGCGACGTTGGCTTTGCTCTGGGCGTCTTCTTGATTTGGAGCACCTTTGGCACGCTTCAGTTTGAAGCCGTCTTTGCCGAAGCCCACCACGTCGCCGAGGCAATGCCCAACGTTATCCCCTGGATTGCGGCCCTGCTCTTTATTGGGGCCATCGGCAAAAGCGCGCAACTGCCGCTCTACGTTTGGCTGCCCGATGCGATGGCCGGTCCCACGCCCGTTTCCGCTCTTATTCACGCGGCTACGATGGTCACAGCCGGGGTTTATATGGTGGTGCGCAACAATGCGCTCTACTCGCTGGCTCCCAATGTATCGATGGGGATTGCCATCATCGGCGCGGCCACGGCCTTTTTTGCGGCCACAATTGCCCTGGTACAGGTCGACTTG
>JAJRVO010000774.1 GCA_024277275.1 Chloroflexota bacterium | reverse complement strand
TGTCCCTCAACGTTGTAATTGGTAAATGGTAATTGGTTATTAAGCCAATCCCTAATTACTAATTACCATTTACTGCGCTCTGAAATGAGACAGACAGTTATTTAATCCCGATTCCTTATCAAATGAGAATGAATATATCTGCCTCTACGGCGACTCAGCGCTGTGGCCGTTACTTTGATGACCGGCCTGAATCGGCGCTGTTTGCGCCGGCTGACTGTTGGCAGGTATGGCAACTATCTCCGGGCTACTTTCCGGCGGTTTCCATCCGGTTCGAGCGGCTTCATTGACCCGGAATTGGGCCGTGGCGGCGTGTAGTTCCTCGGCCAGAGCGGATAGCTCCTCGGCTGAGGCGACTACCTCTTCTACCTGGGCGGCCATCTCTTCGGCAGAGGCGCTGACTTCTTCGGTGGCGGCGCTGTTCTCTTCGGCAATGCCGGCTATCCCTTCCATTGCCTCGGTTACTTCCTGGCTGTTGGCGGCCATCTCTTCTGATACCGCCGTGTTCTCCTCAATCACCGCGCTAACCGCCTCGTTGGCGGAGACAACCCCTTCACTTTTTTGCTTTAGTTGAGTCACCGTATCGCTAATCTGTTCGGCCATTTCGGCGGCTTCGTCGGCGGCTTGCAGAATATCTTGCAGTGATTGGGCGGTGTCTTTGGTTAACTGGGCGCCGTTGTCCACTTCGGCCACGGTGCTTTCCATAGCGGCAATGGCCTCATTGATGGTTTCCTGAACCCGTTCAATCAGGTCGTCAATATCGCGGGTGGCCCCTTTGGAGTCCTCGGAGAGTTTGCGAACCTGGTCGGCCACTACGGCAAAGCCCCGGCCATGCTCGCCGGCGCGGGCCGCTTCAACAGCGGCGTTGAGGGCCAGCATATCGGTTTTGTCGGCAATGTCGTCAATAGTTTCTACAATGCGCCCAATCTCTTTAGAGCGGTTGCCCATTTCCTTGACCTTCCGGGCGGTGACGGTGGCCCGGGTGCGGATAGTGTCCATGCCCTTACTTGTTTGCTCAACGGCGGTTACGCCATGGCGGGCGGCCCGGCTAACTTTGGTGTTGGCCCCGGTGACTGCGCCGGCAGCTTGTCCTGCTTGCTCAACCAGTTTAGCCGTTTCGCTGATTAAATCAGACACTTTTTGCATTCCTGCCGCCTGTTCCTGAGCGCCCCGGGCAATGCCCTCGGCGGCGCGGGACATCTGTTCGGTGTTGTCGGTGGCTTCGGTGATGGATTGGGTTTGTTGGGTGGTGCCTGCGGCTATCTGTTGGGTGGTGGTGGCTACTTGCTGGCTGGCCTGACCGGCCTGGTCGGCAGAGGCATTCAGTTGCCGGCTGGCGCTGGCTACCTGCATGGCGCTCTGTTGTGTCCGGCTAATCAAGGCGCGCAAGTTAACCAGCATCTTGGCAAAGTTCTCGCCCATTACGGCCATAGCCTGGTTCATATTGTTGAAGGCTCCGGCCATCTGGCCCACCTCATCGCCGGATTGCACGTTTATAATGTTTGGCCTGAGTTGGACGGTGGCTGTTAAATCTCCCTCGGCCACGGCCTGAATAGCCCGGACCAACCGGGGCAGGTCTTGCTCGGCCAGTTGTTGGGCAGCTTGTGTAACAACCTGCACCGGATTAGAGATGCTGCGAGAGAGAAAGAAGCCAAAGACCAGACCGGCAATAGCCGCCACTACCGAAACGCCCGCCATTAGCAGGATTGTCTGGCGATAGGTTTTCTCGGCCAGGGTCCGGTCCTCAATCACCTCGTTCTCAAAGGAAGCGATCAATAAATGGGCCTTACTTTCCATTTGCGCCAGCACTTCGTCGCTCTGGTCATCAATCGTTTTGAGCAACTCCTGGTTGCCCGCTTTTTGAGCGGGCACAATCTGTTCAAAAAATAGTGAATCGAACTGGTCGTCAAGCTGGTCAATATCGGCCATCCATTGCCGTTCTTCATCCGTGTCCACAGCCTTTCTGACCAGTTCTTTCTTCTCATCCATTTTCTTGATGGCGGCTCGAAACTCATCAATTTCAGCCGGATCATTGTTTATAATCAGGTCGGCCTGGCTACCGTACTGGTTGTCCATATACATCAGCATGGCCCACACCTGGGCAATGTCAGCCTGGCGCTTGAGGGCTGTTTGATCGGCAGCCGTGATGCGGGTCATACCCCAGTAGGCTACCCCGGCCACCCCGGCCATCAGCAGAATGAGCAGCAGATAACCGGCAATAATCTTGGGGCCAATGCGAATAGAGTAGCCTTTTTTTGACGCTGCGTGAATGGTTGTTGTTTGATTTAGCATAATACTCTCCCTTTTTTATTAACTCAGGAATCGGGATTAAATAACTGTCTCATTTCAGAGCGCAGTAAATGGTAATTACTGGAAGTCGGTTATGGATCTAAGAAATACTGTAACTGAAATTGTACACCCCAATAATATGGGTAACTATCCTGATAAAGCAGGTAACTTACAGCGAGTATTTTCAGAAACAGCATTTTCCTAATATGATAACCG
>JAJRVO010000773.1 GCA_024277275.1 Chloroflexota bacterium | reverse complement strand
TGATGATTTTGCCGCCATTTATAACCTGGTCGAAAGTGAACCTGACCAGTGGGTTGAAGCGTTTCAGGAATCCACGTATTACGACACGTATGTAAAGAAGCGCTTAGATGCCGCCACCCAAACAGGCTCGGAAGGGCAAACTGTTGACGTTAAAGCCGGCGACAGTTTCCTCCGCAAAGCTGCTACATCTGCCCGCCAAATGAATATCTTGACCCAGCGATATCTTCGCTTGCTGTTTAGAGACCGGCGCAATCTTTTGTTTTTGCTGCTGCAATCGCCAATTATTGCCGTGCTTCTCTTTTTGGTGATAGATTCCGGGTTGTTTGGCAAAGGCGTCCAAACTGAAGCCGGCGATGTGGCCAGTATTCAGAAAATTTTGTTTGTCCTGGCGTGTATTGGCGCCTGGTTTGGCATCATCAACTCGGTTAGAGAAATTGTAAAAGAGCTGCCCATCTACCGGCGAGAGCGATTAGTCAACCTGAGTATCCCCGCTTATGTTGCTTCAAAGTTGGTGGTGATGTTGGGCTTGGGCGTTGTGCAGGCTTTTTTGCTGGTTTTTATTGTGGCCTTGCGGGCCGGTTTTCCCTGGGGGCAGGCCGTTCTTATCCCTACACCTTTGGAACTCTTTGTTACCGTGACTCTGATAACCTTCACTTCGGCTTGCTTTGGCCTGTTTTTATCGGCAATTGTGGGGCGCGAAGACCGGGTAATGAGCATTATGCCCCTCTTTTTAATTCCGCAGATTGTGTTTGCCGGAATTGTGTTTAAGTTGGAAGGCGTCGCTAAAATAGTATCGGTGTTTGTTTTTAGTCGATGGGGGATAGAAGCTTTGGGGGCTACCGTTAATTTGCCCGCTTTGCACAAGGCGGCCAGCTTCTCTACGCCAATGCAAGACCTGCCCTTTAAATTCACTTATACCGCTGCCTATTTATTACAAACCTGGGGAATTCTATTGGGGTTTGCTGTGTTTTCTGTTGTTTTGACTATCCTGGCCTTAAAACGTCAAGATGTGATTTAGTAAGCATCTAAAAATAAGTCCCTGCAAAAGGAGTCAAAAAGTACACTTTTTGACTCCTAAAACGGAAAGTTATTTTTAGACGGTCATCTAGTTTAATTCAAAATTATCAAGGTAAAGGAGAATTCAATGTTAAACCGTAAGTACGCCATAATAATTTTTTCAGTGTTAGCTGTGGCCTTGTTATGGCCTGCGGCAATGGTAGCCGCTCCGCCAGACCCGGCCCCCTTAGATAGCGTCTCTGTCGAGGCGCCACAGGCTCAAACCGACCTGTTCCCGCTGTATAGCAGTTATGATTGGGTAAAGGACGTTGGCCCTGCCGATTGTCCTGACCAAGACCCCTTCCCTGTTTTTAAGTATGGCACCCGGAACATCTATAGTTACGCGCCAATTTATGCCAAGAAAGACCAACTATTTGGGGTTTTGTGGTACGAATTGGATAACAAGGGTAAGATTATTGGCGAAGACCCCATTGCCGCCGCCACCGCCGAAATAAAAGCGGGCGACGCTTTACCCTTTGGTTTGCTAACGCTCAACCAGGCCGCCAGCGGCAATGTTGGCGTCTTTATGATGTCTAAAAGCGGCAAGCGATGGATTGATGTTGCTTCTGGAGTTTATGTAATTGCCAAAAGAGGGGTAAAAGTACCCCAACCCGGTGTATGTCCCGTGGAATAGCAAACCATAAATTTACAGTGACTAATGCCATTGTCAGGCGAAGCAAGAAAAATAAATTTAAACTATGGAGAAACAAAAAATGTCCCGAACCGTATTCCGCTACTTTGTATTAACAATTTTAATTTTTGTTCTAGTTGGTATAACTGCTTGCGGGGGCAGTGAAGCGCCGCCCCCTGAACCTGTAGAATTGACCGGAAGCGAGTTGCTCCAAAAAATGACCGACGCGGTTAAAGCGACAAATACCGTTGTTTTTACGGCAAATTTTCAAATTGCCACGCCTGAAGGCGGGGTTAAAGGAACGCTGAAGTTTTGGGGCGAGCGGCCCGACAACATGCGGGCTGAAGTAACCAGTGAAGACCCCGATTTGGACGGCCTGGTCGCCGTAACCAATGCCGACAAGGGCTGGGCTTATATTGCCGGCGAAAACTTTGTGCTGGTTGCCGACAAGAGCCAATACAAAGCCCAACTTAATCAGGAGCCAGAGGTTCGTGAAATCCTGGACTCCGGCGAAAGAATTATTGATAGAGGCTTTGACGACACAGCCAACGCCCAAAACCTGGGCACAGAAGATGTCGGCGGTAATGCTGCCTACAAAGTTGAGGTTAAATATGACAAGGCATCTAACCCGGAGCTAGAGCTAGAAGGCGTTACCACCACGTATTTTATCGACCAGGAAAGCTTTTTGCCCCGCCGCATTGAAATCTCCATTGAGGGCGAGGATGCTTCGGCCAGCGGTTTTGTGGCTATCACAGACTTCACTACAGGCGAATCGATTGAGGCTAACAAATTTACCTTTGAACCTCCGGCAGACGCCACGGTGATGGATTTGAACGAAATAGTCCAGCCGGATTTCTCATCGCAGATGAATCAATAGAGACAACCAAAGCAACAAAAGTATCTATTCAGCTTGACCAAACAAAGGTCGCGTTTTGCGGGTAATTAATAAATGGTAAATAGTAATTGGCCCAAATTACCATTTACTAATTACCAATTACCATTTACTAATTACCAATTACCGATATACAGAATCTTTGTCAGAAAATAGCTAAACAGTTACCAACAAAAAACGGAGGCGAGGTTTACCCGCCTCCGTTTTTTTTAACAGCCAGATTTATTCTGCTTTTTGCTTTTAATACGAGCTTCACGGAACTGCGCCCGAATTCTGCCGGCGGAAACCGCCATAACTATGGCTTCCATCGCGCCTATCTCATCATCGGTTATCCCTTGCTCTTTGGCAACGCCAAAGTAATGTTCCATTCAGGGATAACACCCCACGGCCATAGCTGTTGCCAAATGGAGCATCGCCGTTGTTTTAGGCTCCAAAATTTCATTATAACGGACCGAGTTATAAAAATCGGCATAACTTTTTTGCTGC
>JAJRVO010000772.1 GCA_024277275.1 Chloroflexota bacterium | reverse complement strand
CTTTCCCTTTATGGCTATTCAGCTTGCGGTACTGATTTTGGTGGTGGTATTCCCCCAAACTGTAAGCTGGCTGGTTGAGATTGCATATAAATAAACTGTCAGGCAATATGCGCAAAAAAGGTGAGCGTCCAAATTGGACGCACACCTTTTTTATTGCTGTACTCATCCTCGTTCCCAAACCGGAGTTCGGGAACGAGGTAAAAAATTAAAACCCTAAAGGTTTTAGAAACCTTTAGGGTTTTTTGATAGGTTGCCTCAAAAATGCCTAAATACTGCCGGTGGCAGTGTAGGACAAAAAGGCGGTTTCAGCATAGCCATGCCATTCCTGAATGCCTTCACGGAATTTGACCCATTCCTTTAAGATCGAGCCAAAATCGGAGTCGCTGGCGGCAAACTCATCGAATAGTTCAAAAGCGGCTTCTTCTGACGCTTTCATCACATCATCGGGGAATGGAGCCATAGTAACGTCTGAATCGGCCAGCAGTTTTTGAAGGGCTGCAGGATTTTTGGCGTCGTACCGGGCCATCATAGTCAGGTTGGCCTCATAAGCGGCTGTTCTTATGATTTCCTGGTACACTTCCGGCAGTGCATTCCACTCAGTTAAATTGATCTGGACTTCCAGCGACGGACCTGGCTCCCACCAGCCGGGATAGTAGTAAAAGCTGGTGACTTTATGGAAACCAAGTTTCTCATCGTCATAAGGCCCAACCCACTCGGCCCCATCGATGGCTCCTGTTTGCAAAGCCTGGAAAATTTCACCGCCGGGGAGTACCTGCACGGTTACGCCCAATTTGTCCATAACCTTGGCCCCCAGGCCGGGGATGCGCATCTTCAAGCCTTCCATATCGCTAAGCGACTTGATTTCTTTGTTGAACCAGCCGCCCATCTGCACGCCGGTATTGCCGGCAGGGAATTGAATGACGCCAAACTTGTCGGCGTAAAAGTCCTGCAACATCTCCAGGCCGCCGCCCTCGTACAGCCAGGCATTTTGCTGCCGGCTGGTGAAACCAAACGGCAGGGCAGTGCCAAACGCCGTGACCGGGCTTTTACCAACATAGTAATAGGAAGCGGTATGGCCGACGGGCACAGCGCCCTGCTCCACCACATTGAGCACTTCCAGGCCGGGAGCCAACTCGCCTGCGGCCCGCGCCTCAATTTTGAACTTACCGCCGGTCATAGCGGTCACGCGCTCGGCAAAAGTTTCCGCTCCGCCAAAGATAGTATCAAGGGCTACCGGCCAACTGGTGGCCATTTGCCAATTAATCTCCGGTAGAGCCTGGTCGCTCTGTGCCGCCTCTTTAAGTTCCTCCGTAGTTGCGGCCGCTTGTGGCGCGCTGCTTTGTTCAGGCGCGCTGGTCGCCGGAGGTTGCCCAATGCTGCAACCAACCAGTAACCCCGTGCCACCGGCAACTGTAGCCACCGAGGCTTTCTTCAAAAACTCTCTTCTATCCAGCTTCTCTGCCATGTAATCCTCCTTATAAAATATTTATTTAATAGAATAGGGCGCGTCAATTGTAACATAAGTAAAGATGAAATACAAAAATAAAAAGGGAGTGCGGTGCAATGTAGATATTGTCGTTAATCTATACTGGGCAAGGGCATAAACTGAACTTTTCCTATGCAATAAATAATGGGTAAAATGTGGGCCTAATGACAGGAAAGCCTCATTTTATCTAAAATAGCCGTCTCCAAAAAGTTCAAATTGCCACCTTGCGCAGTATATACCCAATTCAAAAACAAAACCTCTCCAGAGGGAACAAAATTCCCCTCCCCAACGTCCTACAATTAGCAATGAACATTGATTAGCAATTAGTAAGGAGGCTCAACAATGAAACGTATCATAATAGCCGCATTAACTCTATTAACTCTATTAACTCTACAAACTCACCTAACTCATCCCACTCCAGCCTACGCCGACGGCATCATCATCCCCGAACCGCCGATAATTTGCCGCGACTGCCCGCCGCCGCGAGACGTGCCTTACCTGACCGTGCAAAACCACCGGGTCAACGTCACCATCGACGGACAGGTCGCCACCACTCGCGTCGACCAGGTTTTTCGCAACGACAGCCAGTGGTCGCTGGAAGGGACCTACATCTTCCCCCTGCCGGAAAACGCCGCCATCAGCGAATTTGCCATGTGGATTAACGGCGAACGGGTGGAAGGCCAACTCTACACCAAAGAAGAGGCCCGCCGCATTTACGATAATATCGTCCGCCGCCGGCTTGACCCGGCCCTGCTGGAATACGTGGGGCGCGACCTTTTCCAGGCCAGCATCTTCCCCATCGACTCCGGCGACACCCGCCGCGTGGAGATTGAATACAGCCAGATTTTGCCGGTCGATAACGGCCTGGTGCAATATGTCTACCCCCTCAACACCGAGCGATTCTCTCACCGCCCGTTGGAAAGCGTCTCCGTAACCGTGGACATCACCTCCCGCGACGCCATCAAAGCCATCTACTCCCCCAGCCACCCCGTCAGCATCGACCGCGATAGCCGCTATCGCGCCCTGGTCGGTTGGGAAGATTTCGACGTGCTGCCCACCACCGATTTCAGCCTCTACTACTCCATCTCTCCCGATGACGTGGG
>JAJRVO010000771.1 GCA_024277275.1 Chloroflexota bacterium | reverse complement strand
TCATTCAGTAACCTTCATAAATACTCAACCTTGTGAGCGATTCTCGTTCTCGATTAGTTTTTGGCACTTTGGACAAAAATAACAGCGTCGCCCGCCGAGAACATCTTTGACAATGGGAACGCCGCAGACAAAGCAGGGCGCGTCCGCCCGATTAAAAACCCAAAAGCGATATTGGTTGTGGGTGTAGCCTTG
The DNA here is from genome assembly GCA_024277275.1 of Chloroflexota bacterium. Taxonomy (GTDB): domain Bacteria; phylum Chloroflexota; class Anaerolineae; order 4572-78; family J111; genus JAJRVO01. The sequence continues at coordinate 2,833 of JAJRVO010000771.1, read as the reverse complement.
TTGACGCAGTTCTGCAGCCAGTTGTAAATTATTGGTAATACCTCCGGTCTGATACGATTGTCGGGGCAGGGTTAGCGCGGCTTGGGCCAGTTGTTTAATTTGTTGGGGCGAACACTCTACCGGCCTTAGCGACGGATGCGCGCGCCCAACAAACAACACCTCACTCCGCAGGTAGTTGCCCAGACCCGCCAGAAATTGCTGGTCGAGCAGCAGCGAGGTTAGCCTGCGCCGGTAAAATTGCTTCTCCATAAACCGGGCCGCCACTTGCTCAACCGTCACCGAGTCATCCAATGGGTCGGGGCCAAGTTTGCTTAAAAAAGGATGCGTAGCCAATGCATTATCCGGCAACACTTCAATGTTGGAGGCGCTGTAGAGTAACGCCGATTTATGCTGAACGTGAATTGCCAGCCGTAATTGTCGATTGGTGTTTGGGTAGCTATTGGCCTTATGAATAAACCACTTTCCGTAAAGTTGGTTGTGGCTGTAAATATTTAACCCGTTGGCAAAGCGCACCAGCATAGCTTTGCCTCTGGTCTCGACGGCTGTAACGGTCTCGCCGGTTAGTAATTTTTGGTAGGGTTTCAGGCGGTCAAAGGCAAAAAACACCTCGGTTGTCGCTTGACCGGCAACGGCTTGGGCCACTTCATTAGCGGCTATTCTGATTTCCGGGCCTTCGGGCATACTGTTCCCTGCGCAAGATCAAATGGGTATTTCCCACATGACGTGGAGGAGTGCGGAATGAATTCCGCTTTGGGCCGCTTGGCAGAATGGATTCTGCACTCCAGCAGCCTTACCCACGCTAAGTGGGAAATACTCGATCAAATTTGTTGTCAAAATCACTCTCGCTCGCTGGTCATGATGAGCAAGGGTTTCATTTCAAAGCTTCTATAACGCGGACGCAATCGTTCTGCATGATAATGCTCTTTTAGGTTAACCACTTTTTTGGTGCTGGTAACAACCTCAATGGGCATATTATCGTAGCGTCCATTTCTTAAAACAACCAGCCGGCCATGAATTTTGTGCAAGATCAAATCCAGGGCCAGGTTGCCGTAAGCCATAGGAACAATAGAGTCAATGGCATCAGGGTCGCCGCAGCGAACCAGGTAGCCCAACTTTTGGTTGATAACGTTTATGCGTTGGCCATTGTTAAATTTGGGAGAAATTTTCTTTAGCTCTGCCGAGACAACATCGCCGATGCCCCCTAATTTTTTGTGTCCATAGGCATCTGTAGTAGCGTCTTCAAAAATCATCTCGCCGCCTTCAAACATGGACCCTTCTGATATCAGAACTACCGCGTAGTTACTTGGGTTTTTCTTGCGATCCTTGGTTAGTAACTCTGTTAAGTGTTCGATGTGAAATTTATGCTCGGGAATGACACACCGATTTGCTGCCCCGGCTATGGTTGGCAACATAGCCGTAAAACCGGCATAACGGCCAAAAACTTCTAAAACCAAAAATCTTTCATGAGAACCGGCGGAAGTCCGCAAATCATTGGTCATAGAGATAGTTCTGGTGACGCAAGTGCTAAAGCCAATGCAATAGTCTGTGCCGGGTACGTCGTTATCCATTGTTTTGGGAATGGCTACAACTTTCATGCCTTCTTGATATAATCGAACCCCGTAACTGAGGGTATCATCCCCACCGATGGGAATAAGATAATCCACTCCCAGAAAATCGAGATTTTTTAAGACCTCCGGCGTCAAGTCATTCACATCGTCATTATATGTAGCTTTTAAATGTGCCGGCACATTTATTTTAGGGATGTGGCTGGGGCGGGTTCGAGAAGTATGAAGAAATGTGCCGCCTGTTCTACCCGCTTTGTTGACAATTTCTTCGGTCAGGACTTGATAATTATCGCTGTTGTCGGCCTTTTTGTCGCGAATTAACTCTATAGCGCCGCCCCAGCCTCGACGAATCCCGATAACTTGATAACCTTCTCTGATGGCCCTGATAGTTACCGCTCTAATGGCCGGATTTAGCCCCGGCACATCTCCGCCGCCGGTTAAAATGGCGATAACGCCTTTAATCTTTTTAATATTTGCCATAATTGCACCTCTGACGAAAGTTGTTTGTGGGCTATTATTAAACGCTTTTAGCCTTCGGTTACTGTTACCGTGGTCATTGTATCGCCCTGACGGATGGCGTCAACCACATCCTGGCCGCTGGTTACTTTGCCAAAGACCGTATGCCTCCCATCAAGGTGTGGCTGCGGCGCGTGGGTAATAAAAAACTGGCTGCCATTGGTCCCCGGCCCGGCATTGGCCATCGAAAGCGATCCGGTTTCATGTTTTAATGGATTGCCTGCAAATTCATCCTCAAACCTGTAGCCGGGGCCGCCCCTGCCGGTACCCGTTGGGTCACCGCCCTGGACCATAAAGTTGCTGATGACTCGGTGGAAGGTTATGCCGTCATAAAAACCTTCCCCGGCCAAAAAGGCAAAGTTATTGACGGTTTTTGGCGCATATTGGGGATAGAGTTCTATCTCAATGTTACCCCTGTTGGTTTCTATGGTGAGGCTGTATTTTTTATCAGGGTCAATCTGCATTGCCGGTGGGCTGTTCCATTGTTGCTGTGTCATAAATAAATCCTTTCTAATATATTTTTTGATTTTAAACTTCTTAGTAGACAGTACCGAAAAAATAATTATCCCAAAATCCGTGATGCGTGATGCGTGAATCTTATCACGCATCACGCGAATTTACGACAAGTTTTGGGACGAATTAAATTTCGAAACTGCCTTACCATCAGGTTAAGGCTTAACCTGGAAGTTAAGTTGCTGTCAGTACAATAAATCTATTATGCCTTACACCTCTTTTGTATGCAAAATAGCGTA